>JAFOLN010000002.1 GCA_017419325.1 Clostridia bacterium | reverse complement strand
GTTTTTGTTGAGCACAAAAATGCACACCTTTTCAACGCTGCCGTCGTTTTGTATCGTCGCGCCGGCGTTGTAGATGTTCTCCATCTCGCTCGGCGTAAGCTTTACCATTTTAATGCCCAAAAAACGGTTGTCCTCAGTGAAGCTTGCCATAAGCACTGAAACAGATTCGCTGTCCTAGGCTTCGGGATTTAACTTGACTCTGACCTCCGTATAGAAATCATTCTCCGTGTCTGGAAGCTTCGTGGGAGAGACCTCATTTTCCGTGCTTGCATACACAATATCGATATCCCGCTCCACGGCAGGCTTTGTATTAAGTCCGCAGACCGCGTCTATATCGGCGCCGGGCCAGTCTCCCACGGGATTGTTTCCCGTGTCCGTAAGACGGACGTAAAGGATGCTCGCGTCCTCCGGAACGCCTCCGTCCTTAAAATCAAGACCCGCTGTCCGTCCCTCGGCCACGCCGAGATCGTACCAGGTTACAAGGTCGCAGCTTACCTCCACACGGGTCTCCTCCACATATCCGCCCACCTCAAAAATGTAGACGTCGTTGCCCTCTCCGTCATAGATGGGCGCGTCGAAGGCCAACACAATAACACCGTTTATTCCGAGGCACAGATCGCCCGTGCTCGAGTTGCTGTTGTCCGCGTCGGGCAGGCCCAGGGCTATAACGGGATCCGTATTTGTGCTCGCTATTCGCCAGGGAGAGCCGGGAATGAACTCCACGACACGGCTGGCGAAAGCACTGACCGGCACGGTGACCGAATTTCCCTCTCTATCCGTAAACTTATACTGGTCTCCTTCCACATAGCCCTCCTCGGCAAAGACCGAAAGCACCATCGAAAAACAAACCGCAAGTGCCATTATAAAGAAAAGAATGCGTTTTTTCATAACAGATTCCTCCTCTGACAATACTTTTAAGATTAGAGACGGTTCCATAAAATTATTTTATACAAAACCGAAGAAAAGGTCAATAAAATTCACGCATAAACCGAAAAAAGAGGCGAATGTGTCACTTTTTCGTCTCTTTTTTCGCCGTTATGTCTTTTTCTGTTCCCTGCTTCTATCCTCTGAGATTCGCAAGCGCGTCTCTGTTATTTGAAATAACCATCGCGATTTTTTCACACTTTTCAAGCTCCGCACAGCCGCCGCAGGTCTCAAAGCCTTTTTCAAGCGCGCACAGGCGTATCGGGCAGAGGCTTTCGCAGAATACGGTCTTTTTCCCGTCGCGGCGGCAGCCCTCGCAGTTTATATGCTCCGGAAGGATTGCCACATTGTTGAGCTCGCTCCAGAGCTTCGCCGTTTTTTCGCGCAGCGCCCGATCGTCATTTTTCGTTGCGATATACGCGTCGCACTTTTCACAGTCAAGTCCGCAGTATGCGATCATTTCGTTCTTTCGGTCCTCCAAAAATTTCCCGATCGCGTCGGATATATCTTTTGCGGATGCTCCGTTCGTTTCCGTAATTTTAATTTTAGCCATATTCGTTTCCTCCTTTATCGGTCGTTTCCGGTTCCGCCGAGCGAACGAATCATATCGGAAAAAAGCTCCGGGGTTTTAAGCGCAAGTCCCCCGTGACCGAGCTCCTTAAAGAGCCGAAACCGTGTCTGCGGGAACGTGTCCTTCATAAACGCGATGTCGTTTTTTCTCGCCTTCTCCTCGGCCCCGGCGTACCAGTAATGAATTTCGGTCGCCACGTCGGGAAGAGGGCTCGGTATGCGGTAATTGTTGCAGGAGTCGAAGGTGCGCCATATGGTCCTTCCAGAACAATGGTTTAAAACTTCGGCGACGTATTCGAGGTCTTCATCCGAATATTCATCTGTCGCAAAGGCCTTCTCCAAAAGCTTTACGCCGCCCGCTTTGCCCGTCATTATCATAAGATAATCCTTAAGTGCGATGAAGCGCGTCACAATGCGCGGCAGGCGGTACGGCGTAATGCCGCCGTCCATTACGCAGTGGCGTATGGGCGCCGACTGCCCCAGCGTCACCAGAAGCGAAACGGAGCCGCCCATGGAGCAGCCGTAAACGGCGTGAACGCAGGCGACGCCGTTTCGCTTTATCCAATCGTTTATCTCCCGCGCAATCTCTTCAACGCCTGTGAAGTCGCCGTCTTCATCGAAGTCGTAGCCCGGCAGGGCGGGAATGATAAGGTGATAGTCGTCTTTAAGATGGGGTATCACATATTCAAAGTAGTCCCACTTCACAAGCGAGGGGTGTATAAGGATAATCGCTTCCTTGTTTTCGTCTCCAAATTCGTGTATAGTCATTTACTGTC
>JAFOLN010000001.1 GCA_017419325.1 Clostridia bacterium | reverse complement strand
GGCGTTGAGCATGGTGCTCTTGCCCGCGCCGTTGCCGCCTATTACGGTAACGAAGTCGCCCTCGTTTAAAACGAGGTCAACGCCTGCCAGCGCCGTCTTTGCATTGACGGTGCCGGGATTGAAGGTCTTGTGTATATCTTTAAGCTCAAGCATTCTTTTTCCCTCCTTTTGACCCCGAGCCGTAATGGGATTTCCAGTACGGTATGCCGAGGAAGAGCGCAACCACTACTGCCGAGAGCATCTTAAGAAGGTCGGTGTCTATTCCGCACCAGATAACTATCTGATAAACTATATAATAAACAACGCCGCCTATGGCCACGGCCAGAAGCTGTACCGCAAAATTCGAGAAAAATCTGCCTATAAGCGCCTCGCCTATGATGACTGCGGCAAGGCCGATAACTATTGCGCCGCGTCCCATCTGAACGTCGGCGAAGCCCTGATACTGTGCGAGCAGCGCGCCTGCCAGCGCAACTATGCCGTTGGAACGCATAAGCGCGAACACGGGGTTGAAGTTGGTGTTTATGCCCTGCGCGCGGCTCATGTTGAGATTACATCCGGTGGCCCTTATCGAACTGCCGAATTCCGTACCGAAGAACCAATACAGAACCGCAATGAGCACGATAACAATAACCGCGATAACAAAGATCGAGTTCTTATAAAACGGCACGTCCCTGAGATACTGCAAAGAAACAAGCAGGTCGTAATTTCTGACGCTCAGCGCCTGATTCGCCTTGCCCATAATCTTCAGGTTTACGGAATACAGCGCAAGCTGCGACAAAATACCTGCGAGTATTGCCGGTATGCCCATAAACGTATGGAACAGACCCGTTATAAGACCCGTTATCATTCCGACGATAACAGCCACAACGAAGGATACCAATATGCTGTGACCGCTTATCATCATCATGACGCATACAGCGCCGCCGGTACACATGGAGCCGTCGACGGTAAGGTCGGCAAAGTCAAGTATTTTGAATGTTATGTAAACGCCGATTGCCATTATGCCCCAGATAAAGCCTTGGGCCACGGCTCCCGGCATACTGCCTAACAAGCTTAAAATATTCATTAAATGGCCTCCGAATTCTACTTGCGAAAAAAATTATGCTTCAGCGTCAGCCTCTGCCTCAGCACCTGCTTCAGCTTCTGCGCCTGCTTCAGCCTCTGCATCAGCGCCTATTGCTACGAAATCTTCCGGAACTTCTATGCCAAGTTCTTCGCATATCTCGGCATTGTACTTCTTGGTGAAGTTAGGAGCGTACTCGATAGCCATGGTGGAGATGTCAGCGCCCTCGTCAAGGATCTGTGCTGCCATGAGACCGGTCTGGTAGCCAAGGTCATAGTAGCTGATGGAAAGAGTAACGGTGCCGCAGGTAGCGCAGATGCCCTCTTCGCCTGCAACTACCGGAACCTTTGCGGGACGGCAGATACCGTCAACTATACCTGCAGAAGAAGCAACGGTGTTGTCGGTAGGCACATAGATAAGGTCGCAGTCGGTAACTGCGGAGGTGCAAACTGCAGCGATGTCGTTCGCGTCGGAGAAGGAGTAGAGAGTGCAGGTCTTGCCGGCAGCTTCAAGCTCAGCCTTAACAACGTCGATCTGATACTGGGAGTTGGGCTCGGACGAGCAGTAGAGCAGGCCGATGTTCTGTGCGTCGGGGAATAATTCCACGATCATTGCTGCCTGCTGGTCAAGCGGAGCCAGGTCGGACGTACCGGAGATGTTGCCGCCTACGGTGCCGTCAAAGTCCGGAATCTCAAGCGCTACGCCGTATTCCGTGATGGAAGTGCCGAGTACCGGGATGGTAGTCGTTGCGGAAGCGGCTGCCTGGAGCGCAGGCGTTGCGTTTGCCATGATAAGGTCGTAATTCTTGGATACGAAGCTGTTTACGATGGTGGAGCATGCGTTGGAATCGTTGGATGCGTTCTGCACGTCAATGTTTACGCGGTCAGCGCCCAGCTTTTCAACGAGTGCGTCCTGGAAGCCCTGGGTTGCAGCGTCAAGTGCAACGTGCTGTACGAGCTGGCATACGCCTACGTTGTAAACCGCAGCCTCTGTGGTCTCAGCGGCGTCAGCGGCTTCTGCATCATCGTTGTTGCTCTGGCTGTTGTTGCTGCAGGCTGCAAATGCGAAAGCAAATACAAGCGCGAGCACAAGAGCCAGAATTCTTTTTGCGTTCATTTTCTTGTCCCCCAATTTATTTATTTTTTTATATACAATAAGCGATCCGTAAAAGAATCGCATATCGCCTTTTGACACTTAAAGCGCCCAAAATACATAAAACGATAAAAGGCACTTTAATCATCTAAATAAATACTAATATATTATATATTCAGCGCGATTAAAAGTCAACAATATTTCATAAGAACGGCGCTTTACAATGCTATATTTAGTATTCTTCCAAAAAAGAGTGAAGCCCGCCCTTTTTCTTATATCCGGGGAAGGTGTCAAGCTCCACCGAATGTATGCTGTTGAAAATGCTCTTCTCAATATCGGGATTTGTGCGCTTAAGCTCACGAAGCAGCATTTTTACCTCCTGCCGCTTTGATGTGCCGTCTTCATTGCCCGAAGCCTCCAGCTTTTCGGTGAAGCGGCAGGCGCATCTTATGAAGTCGAGGCCGTTGTAGTTCTTCCAGCGTATAATGCTGTCCTCGTGGACGCAGTAGAGCGGGCGTATAAGCTCCATGCCCTCAAAGTTTTTGCTGTGGAGCTTCGGCATCATGCCCTGAAGCTGCGCGCCGTAGAACATGCCCATGACGGTGGTCTCGATGACGTCGTTGAAATGGTGCCCGAGGGCTATCTTATTGCATCCCATCGCCTTCGCCCTGCTGTAAAGGTGTCCCCTTCTCATGCGGGCGCAGAGATAACAGGGCGACTTTTCGGTGCTGTTTGCCACGGCGAAGATGTCCGTCTCGAAAACGGTTATCGGCACGTTTAAAAGGCGGGCGTTATATTCTATCTTCTCCCGGTTCTCCCTGTTGTAGCCCGGGTCCATAACGAGGAACTCAAGCTCAAAGGGAAACTCGCTGAACCGCTGCAGAAGCTGCATAAGCTTCGCCATCACCATTGAATCCTTGCCGCCGGATATGCATACGGCTATGCGGTCGCCCTCGGATATGAGCTCATATCGCTTTACGGCGGCGATGAAGGGATTCCACAGCTCCTTACGGAATTTTTTCGAGATGCTTCGTTCAACAAGCTGATATTTTTCCATTTCTCTGCCCATTTTTAACTCCTTAAGCCCGTCCCCCGCGTTTACTGGCCGTATGACTTGAATTTCTCAATAAGCCTCTTAATCTCATCCTCGGGGAGAATCAGCGGCTTTCCCATGCTTCTCGCAAGCTGATACGTGCGGCAGCACTCCTCTATAGTAAGCGCTATGTGAAACGCGCTCTTTATGTCGGGCGCGCCCGCCACAAGGCCGTGGTTCGCAAGAAGCACGCAGCGACGGTCGGTCATGTATTCATACGCGGCCTCTGCAAGCTCCTCAGTGCCGTATGTGCGGTATGGCGCGCATTTCACGTCGGGGCCCGCGAAGGCTATAAGGTAGCTTGACGCCGGAAGCCCCTCCCCCAGCGTAGCAAGCGCCGTTGCATACGGCGAATGGGTATGAACGACGGCTCTTATATCGTCTCTCCTGTTGTAAAAAATGCTGTGGAGCCTGTACTCGCTGGATGGCTTTAACTCGCCGTCCGCCTTTTCTCCGTTTTTGGCGCTCATCACCACCACGTCTGACGGCTTTGTCTCAAAGTAATCAACGCCGCTGGGGCTTATGGCCATATAGCCCGTGTCCGGGTCGTATATGCTTATATTGCCTCCGGTGCCCGTCGTAAGGCCCTCCGATACAAGCTTCTTTCCGTATTCCACCACGAGCTTTCGCTCTTTTTCCATCAACATAAAAAATCCCCGTTTCTAAATACTCGTAAAGCTTTATAAAAAGAGGCGGAAACATTGCTGCTTCCGCCCTTTTTAAACTTATACTTTTTATACAAGTTCGATTATCGCCATCTCTGCTGCGTCGCCGCGGCGGGGACCGATCTTAACTATGCGCGTGTAACCGCCGTTACGGTCTTCGTAACCGGGAGCTATCTCAGTAAAGAGCTTGTGTACAACTTCCTCCTTAGTGATATAAGCCATTGCGCGGCGGCGCGCATGAAGCGTGTTCTTCTTTCCGAGAGTTATCATTTTCTCGGCAATGGGGCCAACCTCCATTGCTCTGGTAACAGTCGTCTCTATCTTACCATTCTCAAGCAGATAAGTAACCATGGCGCGAAGCATTGCGCGGCGATGGTCGGTAGGTCTGCCGAGCTTACGTGCTTTAGACATTGTTCGTGAACCTCCTTATTCAAAATCTCAGAGAGGCTTTATTCTTCCTCTTTCTTTAAGTTAAGTCCTAATGCGATAAGCTTGTTGACTACTTCGTCAAGTGATTTTCTACCGAGATTACGAACCTTCATCATGTCGTCCTCAGTTCGGTTTGTCAAATCCTCAACCGTGTTTATTCCCGCGCGCTTCAGACAGTTGAAGGAACGAACCGAAAGATCCAGCTCTTCAATAGTCATCTCGAGCACCTTCTCCTTGTTGACCTCTTCCTTGCCCACCATGATCTCAGCGTTCATGGCGTCGTCGGACAGCTCAACGAAGAGCGACAGGTGTTCGTTCAAAATCTTAGCGCCAAGAGAAACGCTCTCATTGGGAGATATCGTGCCGTCGGTCCAGATCTCTATCGTAAGACGGTCATAGTCGGTTATCTGGCCGACACGGTGATCCTCGACATAATAATTCACCTTGAGAACAGGCGTATATATCGAGTCTATCGGGATGGTGTCAACAGTAGCGGTAGACTGGTACAGCTGCTTGTTGCGCTCCGCGGAAATGTATCCGCGTCCCTTGTTTATCGTTATCTCCATATGAAGCTTGGCATCAGGTCCAAGTGTCGCTATGTGCAAATCCGGATTTAATATTTCAACGTCCGAGTCTTCCTTTATGCTCCCCGCGGTTACTTCGCATTCGCCCTGTGCGGAAATATAAAGCGTTTTAAGACCGTCGGTGTGTAGCTTGGCCGTAAGCTGCTTTAAGTTAAGTATAATCTCGCTTACGTCCTCTTTAACTCCCGGGATCGTTGTGAATTCATGCTGTACGCCGTCTATTTTCACGCTTGTTACGGCAACGCCCGGAAGCGAGGAAAGCAACACGCGGCGAAGTGAGTTGCCGAGTGTCGTTCCGTAACCGCGCTCTAAGGGCGCAATGACGAACTTTCCGTAGCACGGGTCTTTGTCGGCGGCGTTTTCATGTATAATCGTAGGCTTTTGAATCTCAATCACAAAAATAACCCCCCTTGGAATCATCTGTTTTAATGGATAATGTCATGTATGTTTCGCAGTACACACATCACACAATCTGGTTCGTTGCCTTTCGAGGGTAATATATAGGACTTACAGCCTTCACTAAAATAATAAACAACTGCAAGCGCAGTACCCAAATTTTACTTAGAGTACAACTCAACGATAAGATGTTCTTGAACATCATAGTCGATATCTTCTCTGAGCGGAAGCCTCGTAACGGTAGCCTTGAGCTCAGTCTTCTCGCGCTCTATCCATGCGGGGATGGTAAACTTGGGTGCATCCTCACCGAGTAAGCGTTTGAATGCTACGGAGTCGCGGCTTCTGTCCTTAACCGTTATAACGTCGCCGGAGCTGATAAGATACGACGGGATGTTTACAGATTTTCCGTTTACTAAAAAGTGACCGTGATTTACGAGCTGGCGAGCTTCTCTTCTGGTCATAGCGAAGCCTGCGCGGTATACGACGTTGTCAAGACGTCTCTCGATGGTGGTAAGAAGTACTTCACCGGTGATGCCGCGTGCTCTGACTGCCTTCTCATAATACATACGGAACTGCTTTTCCAGAATACCGTATATGAACTTTACCTTCTGCTTTTCCTTTAACTGAATGCCGTATTCGCTGGCTTTTCTGCGTCTGTCCTTCTTGGGATCGCGGATGGATTCACTCTTGGAAGCAGACGTATAGCCCATAACTGACGGCGAAATACCAAGCTCTCTGCAGCGCTTTACTATAGGTTGCATATTCTTTGCCATGATTTTTCCTCCTTTAATTAGACACGTCTGCGCTTAGGCGGTCTGCATCCGTTATGCGGAATGAGAGTAACGTCCTTTATCATACTTACCTCAAGACCCGCGGTCTGCAATGCGCGGATAGCGGCCTCTCTGCTGGAACCCGGACCCTTAACGAATACTTCAACATACTTAAGGCCGTGCTCCATAGCTGCCTTTGCCGCGGTCTCCGCTGCGGTCTGTGCTGCGAACGGTGTGGACTTTCTCGAGCCTCTGAAGCCCAGTCCGCCTGCCGACGCCCACGATATAGCGTTGCCCTGCGTATCGGTTATCGTTACTATCGTATTGTTAAACGAGGAGCGGATATGAGCTGCGCCGCGCTCGATATTCTTTCTTACGATGCGCTTTCTTCCGCCCTTCTTCTGCGTTGCTTTAGCCAAATTTGTCCCTCCCTTTTACTTCTTCTTGTTAGCGATCGTCTTCTTGGGACCTTTTCTCGTGCGCGCATTCGTCTTGGTGCGCTGTCCGCGAACGGGAAGGCCTCTTCTGTGTCTTATGCCGCGGTAGCAGCCGATTTCGGTAAGACGCTTTATGTCAAGCGCAACGGTTCTTCTTAAGTCGCCCTCAACCTCAAAGTGCTTATCTATATACTCTCTTATGAGCGCTACCTCGTCCTCGCTCAGATCCTTTACTCTCGTATCGGGATTGATACCGGAGTTCTTTAAGATCTCCTGAGCATGGCTTCTGCCTATACCGTAGATATACGTGAGTCCTATTTCAACTCTCTTATCTCTGGGAAGGTCAATGCCTGCTATTCTAGCCATTAAACTTTCACCTCCATTAAAATATTAGCCCTGCTTCTGCTTGTGCTTCGGGTTTTCGCAAATGACCATAACCTTGCCTTTGCGCTTTATGATCTTGCATTTTTCGCAAATCGGTTTTACCGACGGTCTAACTTTCATCGTTTTCTCCTCCGTTTCGCATCATTAGGCGCTTTCGCCTTCTTCTTTCGTATGCGGTTTATTTCGCGCGCCAGGTTATCCTTCCGCGCGTCAGATCATACGGGCTCATCTCAAGGGTCACCTTGTCTCCGGGAAGTATCCTTATGAAATTCATTCTCAGTTTTCCGGAAATGTGGGACAGGACCCTGTGACCGTTGGGAAGCTCAACCATGAACGTAGCATTGGGAAGCGCTTCGACTACCTTACCTTCTACTTCTATTACATCGTCCTTAGCCATGATTAATTACCCCCTGTCATAGAATCTGCAGCTTCGTCGGAACTTTCCTGTGTTCCGGCGATTTCTCTGCGCAATTCGGCATTTGTGACCTTTTCACCTGCGCGGAGCTTCTCACCCGTGCGTGTGGAGCTCTGCGCGTAAAGCTCAATGTGCTTAAGCTTCTTTGTTTTCGGTGATTCGATCTTGCGCTGCCTGCCGTTTGCGATCGATACATGGTTTTCTTTCGGAAAACCAACGACAACGAACAACTTTCCCGCATCACGTCCGTTTTTCGAGCGGACTATGCTGGAAACGATGATGTCATCCATGATGCACCTCATTCCACAATAGTCGTTATTATGGGTTCGTCTCCCATGATAACCACTGTGTTCTCGTAATGCGCCGACAGCTTTCCGTCTGCCGTATGGACCGTCCATTTATCGTCGTCAACGTAAACGTCGCGCGTACCGGCGTTTATCATAGGCTCAATCGCCAGCGCCAGACCGTCCCGCAGTCTTATTCCGCGGCCCGGGCGGCCGAAGTTAGGCACCGGCGGATCCTCGTGAAGCTCTCTGCCTACACCGTGGCCCACGTATTTGTCTACTACGCCGTAGCCGAAGCTTTCGGCGTATGTGCCGATGGCGTTTGAAATGTCGCCCAGGCGATTGCCCGTTTTCGCCATTTTCAAGCCTTCAAAGAAGGACTGCTTCGTCACTTCTATAAGCTTTTTCGCCTCGTCGGAAATCTCGCCCACAGCAACGGTCTCGGCGCAGTCGCCGTGAAAGCCTTTGAACTTGGCTCCCACGTCAATGCTCACGATGTCGCCCTCTTTGAGCTTTCTTTCCGACGGTATGCCGTGTATTACAACGTCGTTGATGGAAATGCATACGCTGTTTGGGAAGCCGCCGTAGTTTAAAAACGACGGCGTCGCCTTGTGGTGCGTGATGTAGGCGTATACCTTGCGGTCGATGTCAAGCATCGAAACGCCGGGCTTGCACAGCGAGGCTGCCAGCGCCCTCGCGCCTCCGGCTATCTTTCCCGCCTCGCGCATACATTCAATCTCCGACCGGGATTTGATGTAGATCATATCCCCTTAACCTTTCAAAGCGGACAGGATATCAGCGGTAACAGCCTTAAGCTCGCGCTTACCGTCGATATTTATCAGCTTGTTTCTCTTTGCATAGAAGTCCTCAAGGGGCTGGGTCTGCTCATGATATATCTTTAAGCGGTTCTTAACCGTTTCCGGTTCGTCGTCCTTTCTTAAGATGAGCTTCTTGCCGCACTTGTCGCAATGCACGTTATCCTTGGACGGGAGACTTATAAGGTGATAAGTCGCGCCGCAGCCCTCGCATACGCGTCTGTTGGTGAGGCGGTCGATTATAACGTCGTCGCCTAAAACGATATTGACAACGCGGTCTATCTCGATACCCATGCTCTCCAGCGCCTCGGCCTGTACGACCGTGCGCGGGAAGCCGTCAAGAAGGAAGCCGTTCTTGCAGTCGTCCTTTGCAAGACGCTCTTTGATTATCTCAATTACGACCTCATCGGGTACGAGCGCGCCGGACTTCATATAGGACTCGGCCTTGCGGCCCAGCTCCGTCTGGTTCTTCAGCGCTTCTCTTATGATGGCGCCCGTCGATATTGCCGGTATTTTAAGCTCCGCGCAGACAAACTCGGCCTGCGTGCCCTTGCCTGCTCCGGGAGCGCCTAAAAATATAAGTTTCATCTGAATTTCCTCCTATTCCAAGAAGCCCTTGTAATGACGCATAAGCATCTGGGACTCCATCTGCTTTACGGTATCGAGCGCAACGCCTACAACTATAAGCAGCGAGGTGCCGCCGAAGTAGAGGTTCATGCCCAGCGCTCTCGAGAAGAATATCGGAAGCACTGCGATAAGGCCTAAGAAGATTGCGCCTATAACGATGACCTTCGACAGGATCTTGGAAATGTAGTCGCTGGTGGGCTTGCCGGGACGTATGCCGGGTACAAATCCGCCGTTTTTCTTTAAGTTGTTCGCAACTTCTATCGGGTTGAACTGAATCGACACGTAGAAGAAGTTGAAGAATATGATAAGCAGGAAGTAGATGACTGCATAGAGCCAGGAAGACGAGCTTATCAGGTTCAGTACAAGGTATCCGAAGCTGCCTACCTCGGGAGCGGGCAGGAAACGCGCTATAAGCTCAGGCAAGCTTACGATGGACGATGCGAAGATTATCGGGAGCACGCCGCTCATGTTTACCTTTAACGGAATATGAGTCGACTGGCCGCCGTACATCTTGCGTCCGACAACGCGCTTTGCGTACTGAACGGGTATTCTTCTTTCGGCGTTGGTCATAAATACGACGAACGCAACGATGAGCACTGCAACGATGATGAGTATTATCGTAGTCAGCACGTTAAGCTGTCCGGACTCGTTCATAGCCATAACCGACTTCACCATAGCGGGGCCTCTCGAGATAATACCTGCAAAAAGGATTATCGATATGCCGTTGCCGATGCCGTATTCGGTTATCTGCTCGCCGAGCCACATGATGAACGCGGTGCCCGCGGTAAACGTGAGTATGATTACAAACGCCACGAATACATTATGGGGATAAAGCACTGCGTTGAACTGGTTTCTGAGCACCATATAATAGGCAAAACCCATGAGAAGACCGATAAGCACGGTAAGATAGCGGGTGTATTTAGCCAGCTTCTTTCTTCCCTCAACGCCTTCTTTTGCAAGTCTTTCAAGAGCGGGTATTGCCACCGTCAAGAGCTGCATGATGATCGAGGCGTTGATATAAGGGGTAATCGACAGAGCGAATATCGTTGCCGAAGCAAACGCACCGCCCGTCAAAGTATCTAAAAAGCCGAATATAGTGCCGCCCGTTGCTTCCATGAACGCGTTCATGGCAACCGGGTCTATATAAGGCACCGGAATTACCGAACCGATTCTGAATATTACTATCATCAGTATGGTAAAAAGGATTTTTTTCCGAAGTTCCGGTATACTCCATGCATTCTTTATGGTCTCTACCATAGGCTATATCACCTCAGTTTGTCCGCCGGCGCCCGTTATCTTCTCCTGAGCGGTCTTGGAGAACTTAGCGGCCTTGACCGTAAGCTTCTTGGTCAGCTCACCGCCTCCCAGGATCTTAACGCCGTCGCACTCCTTCTTGATGATACCTGCTTCAAGTAAAGCTGCGCTGTCAACAGTCGCGCCCGATTCAAAGGCTTCAAGCGCGGATACGTTTACGCTTACATAAGTTTTAGCAAAGATATTGTTAAAACCTCTCTTGGGGAGGCGTCTCTGCAGCGGCATCTGACCGCCTTCAAAGCCTATTCTCACACCGCCGCCGCTTCTTGCGTTCTGGCCCTTGTGGCCTCTGCCTGCCGTCTTGCCGTTTCCGGATCCGGGGCCTCTGCCCTTTCGGTATGCGGGTTTCACAGAGCCGGCCTGGGGAGCAAGTTCATGTAAATTCATCTCGCAATACACCTCCTTTTAATTTTCCTCTTGTACGTCTATCAAGTGTATGATGCGTTTGATTTTTCCCTGAGTCTGAGCGTTATCGGGCTGCAAGGTCACATCGTTGATCTTTCTGAGGCCTAAAGAGTAAGCGGTAAGTATCTGCTTTTCGCCTCTGCCGATAAGGCTCTTTTTGAGCGTAATCTTTAATTTCGCCATGATGTTTGACCTCCTATCCAATAATCTCCTCAACGGTCCTGCCGCGGGTGGATGCGACCTTAGCCGCGTCTCTCATGCTTGCGAGACCTGCAATCGTTGCCATAACAACATTTCTCGGATTGTTAGATCTGAGAGATTTTGTTCTTATATCCTTTATGCCTGCGAGCTCAAGTACGGCACGTACGGGGCCGCCTGCAATAACGCCGGTACCGGGTGCAGCGGGCTTTAAGAGCACTCTTGCTGCGCCGAATGCGCCGATCGTCTCATGCGGAACGGTGGATTCGTCCAAAGAAACCTTTATGATGTTCTTCTTCGCGTCCTCTATTCCCTTTCTTATTGCCTCGGGAACCTCGGCTGCCTTGCCCATACCGCAGCCTACATGTCCTTCGCCGTCACCGACAACGACAAGCGCTGCGAACTTGAAGATACGGCCGCCCTTAACGACCTTCGTAACACGGTTGATGGTTACGACCTTCTCGCTGAGCTCCAATGCATTTGCATCTATTTTCTCTAACATGGCTCTCCTCCTTATCTTAGAATTTCAGTCCGCCTTCTCTTGCCCCGTCCGCAAGCTCCTTTATGCGGCCGTGGTAGAGATATCCGCCTCTGTCGAATACGACAGCCTCGATGCCTGCGTCAAGCGCCTTCTTAGCGATGAGCTTTCCGACAGTCTTTGCGCCCTCTTTGTTGGAGCCAACGCCCTCAAATTCTTTATCAAGCGAGGAAGCGGCAGCTAACGTCTTGCCGGCTACGTCGTCGATGATCTGAGCGTAAATGTGCTTGCCGCTGCGGAACACGTTAAGTCTCGGTCTTTGGGGAGTACCGGAAAGTGTGCGTCTTATTTTGTTATGACGCTTTGCGCGCGCCTTGTACTTATTAGGTTTCGTTACCACTGACAGTCACTCCTCTCTTACTTCTTCTTAGCGCCGGTCTTGCCTTCCTTGCGCTTTATAACTTCGTCTGCATACTTGATGCCCTTGCCCTTATACGGTTCGGGCGGTCTCTTCTCTCTTATCTCGGCTGCAAACTGGCCAACTGCCTGCTTGTCATAGCCGGAAACGACGATCTTGTTGGGAGTGGGGCACTCAATGGTGATGCCCTCGGGCTCATCCATGATTACCTGATGCGAGTAGCCGAGGCCCATAACGAGCTGCTTGCCCTGCTTCTGTACTCTGTAACCTACGCCGTTTACGTCAAGCTCCTTCTTAAAGCCTTCCTTGGTGCCTACCACCATGTTGTTTATAAGGGATCTGGTAAGGCCGTGGAGCGAACGGTGAAGCTTGTCGTCGCTGGGACGCTTAACCGTTATCGTGTTGCCTTCCATCTCAACTATCATATCCTTGTGAAGTTCCCGCGTTAAGGTGCCCTTGGGGCCTTTAACGGTAATCGTGTTGCCGTCTAAGGTGACTTTAACATCGGAGGGGACTTCAACAGGCATTCTGCCTATTCTCGACATATTGGTTATCCTCCTTAATTACCAAATAAACGCTAAAACTTCGCCGCCGACATTCTGCTTTCTTGCTTCCTTGTCGGTCATGATGCCCTTCGACGTGGAGATTATCGCAATACCCAGGCCCTTAAGAACTCTGGGGAGCTCGTCGCAGCTTGCGTAAACTCTCAGACCGGGCTTCGATATACGCTTGAGTCCGGTCAAGGAATTAACCTTGCCGGGGCCGTATTTCAGAGTGATTCTGATAACGCCCTGCTGGTCGTCGTTGATTATCTGAAAGTTCTTGATATAGCCTTCGTCAAGAAGTATCTGTGCGATAGCCTTCTTCATGTTCGACGCAGGGATATCAACACTGTCGTGCTTTGCCTTCGATGCATTTCTTATGCGCGTAAGCATATCCGCGATCGGATCAGTCAAATACATTCTTTCACTACCTCCTTCTCATTTCCAAGGTAATTACCAGCTTGCTTTCTTTACGCCGGGAATGTGTCCCTTGTAAGCAAGCTCTCTGAAGCAGATGCGGCAAATACCGAATTTTCTTAAATAGCCGTGGGGACGGCCGCAGATCTTGCATCTGTTATATGCTCTGGTGGAAAATTTGGGCTCCGCCTGCTGCTTTAAAACCATCGCTTTTTTAGCCATTCTTTACCTCCTAATTTAAGCGCGTACGAACGGAGCGCCAAGAAGCGACAACAGTTCGCGGGCCTCTTCATCGGTCTTTGCCGTCGTTACGAATATGACGTCCATACCGCGGATAGCATCGATCTTATCGTACTCTATTTCGGGGAATATAAGCTGTTCCTTAATACCGAGGGCATAGTTGCCGCGGCCGTCGAAAGCGTTGGGGTTTATGCCTCTGAAGTCACGAACTCGCGGAAGAGCTACCGAAAAGAGCTTATCAACGAACTCGTACATTTTCTCGGAACGTAAGGTAACCTTCGCGCCGATGTTCATGCCTTCTCTTAACTTGAAGGCTGCGACGGACTTCTTAGCCTTGGTGATGACCGCCTTCTGGCCGGTTATGTTCGCAAGGTCGGTAAGTGCGCCTTCGAGAGCCTTCTGGTTGTCCTTTGCTTCGCCAAGACCGATGTTTATTACGACCTTATCGAGCTTCGGTATCTGCATGGGGCTCTTATACTCAAACTTCTTCATAAGCGCCGGAGCTGCTTCATTTGTGTATTTTTCTTTTAAACGAGACATTTCATATCCTCCTTTCGCGCTTACAGAGTCTCGCCGCAGTGCTTGCAAACGCGAACCTTCGTGCCGTTCTCAAGGAACTTGTGGCCCGGTCTGGTCGGCTTGTTGCACTTGGGGCAGATGTTTATAACCTTACTTGCGTAGAGCGGGATCTCCTTCTTGATTATGCCGCCGCGCTCTCCCTGACGCTTGGGGCGTACATGAGTGGTCGCTACGTTTATACCGTCAACAACGACCTTTCTTTCAGCGGGGATAACGCGGAGGACCTTGCCGGTCTTTCCCTTGTCCTTGCCGGAGAGTACCTTTACGGTGTCGCCTTTTTTAACGTGTACCTTATTATTCACTTCCTGGCACCTCCTTAAAGTACTTCCGGAGCGAGCGAAAGGATCTTGATGTATTCCTTATCGCGGAGCTCTCTTGCAACAGGGCCGAATATACGGGTTCCCCTGGGGTTTTTGTCTTCTTTGATTATAACGGCTGCATTATCGTCAAATTTGATATATGTTCCGTCTGCACGTCTTAAGCCCTTGGCCGAACGAACTACTACGCATCTTACAACGTCGCCCTTTTTAACCATGCCGCCGGGAGCAGCTTTCTTAACGGAAGCCACTATGACGTCGCCGATGTTGGCGTACTTTCTCTTCGAGCCGCCGAGGACCTTAATGCACATGATTTCCTTTGCGCCGGTGTTGTCGGCTACTCTCAAAAATGATTGTGCCTGAATCAAGGTGCTTTGCCTCCTTCTTTGTTGTACTTCGGATGCGGATTATATGTGCCGAACATATGTCCGCGTCCTTAAAGCGATTATTTTGCTTTTTCTATGATTTCCACAAGGCGCCATCTCTTGTCCTTAGAAAGACGTCTTGTTTCCATTACTTTGATCTTGTCGCCGATACGGCACTCGTTGTTCTCGTCGTGTGCCTTAAGCTTGTAGGTGCGCTTTACTATCTTCTTGTAAAGCGGATGCTTAACGCTGTCCACGATGGCAACTACGACGGTCTTATCCATCTTGTCGCTTACTACCATACCGACTCTGGTTTTTCTATTGCCTCTTTCCATAGCTGTCCTCCCGATTAAGCATTAAGCTCTTTTTGGCGAAGGATCGTCTTGCACCTTGCGATATCCTTCTTAACGTGAACTATCTTCATAGGGTTGTCAAGCTGATTCGTGGCGTGCTGGAATCTTAAGTTGAAAAGTTCGCTTTTAAGATCGGTGATCTTTTCGTTAAGCTCCACAGCCGTCATCTCTCTGATTTCCTGAGCTCTCATTCTTATTCAACCTCCGTTTCAGCAGTCTCTTTCTTGACGAACTTACATTTGAGCGGAAGCTTGTGGCTTGCAAGTCTTAACGCTTCGCGCGCTACTTCCTCGCTTACGCCGCCTATCTCAAACATAACTCTGCCCGGCTTTACGACTGCTACCCAATACTCGGGCGAGCCCTTACCGGAACCCATTCGGGTCTCGGCCGGCTTCTCCGTTACCGGCTTGTCGGGGAATATCTTAATCCAGACCTGACCGCCTCTCTTGATGTAACGGGTCATGGCGATACGGGCTGCCTCGATCTGGTTCGAGGTTACCCATGCAGGCTCCATAGCCTGTATACCGTAATCTCCGTATACTACCTTGTTGCCTCTTAAAGCCTTACCCTTCATGCGGCCTCTGTGTACTCTTCTGTATTTAACTCTCTTAGGCATTAACATCAGCGAGCATCTCCCTTCTGGAAGTTATTGCGTCTGTCGCCGTCGCGTCTGTCGTGACCATCGCGGCGGTCACGTCTGTCACGGCGATCGCGGCGTTCGCGTCTCTCCTGCGGCGGAAGAGCCGGCTCGGGACGCGCGTCGGTGCGCTTGGAATCGGGAAGAACTTCGCCCTTGTATATCCAAACCTTTATACCGAGCTTGCCGTATGTGGTGTTTGCTTCGGCAAAGCCGTAGTCGATGTCTGCGCGAAGCGTCTGCAGCGGGATGGAGCCCTCGTGATAATGCTCGCTTCTTGCGATCTCGGCGCCGCCGAGTCTGCCGGATGCGGCAGTCTTTATACCCTTGACGCCCATCTTCATGGCGCGCTCTATAGCCTGCTTCATAGCGCGTCTGAAGCCTACTCTGCGCTCAAGTGCGGATGCGATGCTCTCTGCAACGAGCTGAGCGTTCGTTTCGGGACGCTTTATCTCGACGATATTTATCGAAACCTGCTTTGAGAGCATTTTCTCAAGCGTTGCCTTGAGCTTTTCTATCTCCGCGCCCTGACGGCCGATTACGATGCCCGGCTTTGCGCAGTGGATGTTTATCTTAACTCTTGCAGAAGATGCGTCCGCGCCTGCCTGACGCTCGATTGCTATCTTTGCAACTCCTGCAGCGTACAGAAGCTCTTTTAAATACTTTCTTATATTGTAGTCTTCAACCAAGGTATCGCCGAAGTCCTTCTTGCTTGCATACCATTTGGAGTCCCAATCGTTTATAACGCCGACTCTGAAGCCTACGGGGTTAACTTTCTGACCCATGGTCTACCTCCTTTTCTTATTACTCTTTCTCACGCAGTGTGATGGTGATGTGGGACGTGCGCTTGTTGATTCTGTATGCACGGCCCTGTGCTCTCGGCATAACGCGCTTTAACGTGGGACCGGGATTTGCGAAAACCTCGGCTACGTAGAGCTTCGAAACATCCATCGAATGGTTGTTCTCTGCGTTTGCCATAGCGCTCTTTAAAAGCTTAATAAGCGGCTCTCTTGCTATACGCTTGGAAAGCGTTAAAATCGTCATGGCCTCCCCCACCGGCTTCTGGCGGATGAGATCGGCTACTGCCTTAACTTTTCTGGGAGACATACGAATATATCTTGCATGTGCTCTCGCTTCCATGAAAATTTCCTCCTCTCGTAACAGATCCGGTGATTATTTGCCGTTGTTCGAAGTTCTCGAACCGGCGTGACCGCGGTAAGTTCTCGTCGGCGCAAATTCGCCGAGCTTGTGGCCTACCATATCCTCGGTAACGTACACGGGAACGTGCTTTCTGCCGTCGTGTACCGCTATCGTATGACCTACGAAATCGGGGAATATAGTAGAGGCTCTCGACCAGGTCTTTAAGATCTTCTTGTCGCCGGACTCGTTCATTTCCTTAACGCGCTTTAAGAGCGCTTCCTGAACGAAGGGGCCTTTTTTAGTACTTCTGCTCATCTACTTATCCTCCTTACTTTGAATGTCTCGACTTAACGATCATCTTGTTGCTCTTAGCCTTCTTGTTGCGCGTCTTGTAACCGAGCGCGGGCTTGCCCCACGGGGTCACAGGGCTCGGACGGCCTATCGGGGACTTGCCCTCGCCGCCGCCGTGCGGATGGTCGTTCGGGTTCATAACTACGCCGCGCACGGTAGGACGGATGCCTCTGTGGCGGGTGCGGCCTGCCTTGCCCAGGTTTACGTTCTCCTGGTCTATGTTGGAGACCTGACCTATCGTAGCCATGCATTCAATTCTTATATAGCGAACCTCGCCGGAAGGAAGTCTTACCTGAGCGAGTTTACCCTCTTTTGCCATGAGCTGAGCCATGTTGCCGGCTGCGCGAACGAGCTGTGCGCCTTTGCCGGGATGGAGCTCGATGTTGTGGATGAACGTACCTACCGGTATGCTTGCGATAGGCAGCGTGTTGCCCGTCTTTATGTCGGCGTGCTCGGAGCTTATTATCGTGTCGCCCACTTCAAGGCCGTGGGGAGCGATTATATATCTCTTCTCGCCGTCCTCGTATTCAACGAGAGCGATGAACGCCGTTCTGTTGGGGTCGTACTCAAGGGTAACTACCTTTGCGGGCATATCAAGCTTGTTGCGCTTGAAATCTATGATTCTGTACTTCTTTCTGTTGCCGCCGCCGCGATGACGAACGGTGATCCTGCCGTAAGAGTTTCTGCCGGCATTCTTCTTTATGGTATCCAAAAGGCTCTTTTCCGGTTTAACCTTGGACAGTCCGTCGTAGTTCGTGACAGTCATGCCGCGTCTGCCGGGCGTCGTCGGGTTGTACTTTTTGATTGCCATATCGTATCTCTCCTTCTTTCAATACTTAAACTTCGGGGCCTTACATCATGCTCTCGAAGAATTCGATAGGCTTCGAGTTCTCAGTAAGCTTTACGATGGCCTTTTTTCTGTCCGGGCGATAGCCGGTGAAACGGCACTGTCTCTTTTCCTTGCCCCAAACCTTAATGGTATTGACGTCCTTGACCGTTACGCCGAACACCTTTTCAACGGCCTCTTTAATCTCGACCTTGTTGGCGTTTACGTCAACGTAGAAAGTGTATTTCTTGTCGGCGATACCCATCATGGACTCCTCGGAGATGACGGGCTTAATGATTACATCGTATACGTTTTTCATTATGCGTACACCTCCTCGAGTTTTGCAAGCGCCGCTTTCGTAAGAATGAGCTTGTTGTGAAGCAGCACGCTGTAAGTGTTTATGTTGGAAGCCATGCTGGTGGAAACGCCGGGGATGTTCTTTGCCGAGCGAACCAGCTTGTCGTTGGTACCGTCGGTAACTATGAGAGCCTTCGTATCAACGCCGAATGCCTTGAGCATTCCTACAACGGCCTTGGTCTTGTACTCGTCGAGCACGATGTCGTCTATAACGATAACGTCGCCCGATGCGGCTCTGGACGAAAGCGCACTGTAAAGCGCGGTCTTTCTTAATTTCTTGTTTACTCTGAAGCGATAGCTTCTCGGCTTGGGCGCGAATACCACGCCGCCGTGAGTCCACTGGGGAGAACGCGTGGAGCCCTGTCTTGCACGGCCGGTGCCCTTCTGGCGCCACGGCTTCTTGCCGCCGCCGGCAACCTCGCCGCGGGTAAGTGCGCTCTGCGTGCCCTGACGCTGTGCCGCAAGGTAATTTCTTACCATCATGTGCATAGCGGGAACATTTACTTCGGAGCCGAAAAGAAGTTCGTTTAATTCAACTTCACCTATTTGCTCCGCCTTCATATTATATAAAGCAACCTTAGGCATTAAATTTTCCTCCTTCCCTTATTCTCGGCTCAGACGCTGACCTTGACGGAGTTCTTAACATAAACGAGTCCGCCCTTAGGTCCGGGGATGGCGCCCTTGATAACAAGGATGTTGTTCTCGGCGTCAACCTTTACTACATCGAGGTTCTGAACGGTAACCTGCTCAGCGCCCATATGTCCTGCCATTTTCTTGCCTTTAAAAATTCTGCTCGGGTCGGAGTTTGCGCCAACCGAACCAACGCTGCGGTGAACCGGGCCGGTACCGTGCGTCGCACGGAGCTTCGCGTTGCCGTATCTCTTTACAACGCCCGCATATCCCTTACCTTTGGAGATGCCCGTAACGTCGACCTTGTCGCCTTCCGCGAAAACTTCGGCGGTGATAACGTCGCCCACGTTCATGTCGGCTGCGTTCTCAAGCTTGAATTCCTTTAAGTGACGCTTTAAGGGAGCGCCTGCCTTTGCGAAGTGACCCTTCATCGGCTTGTTTGACTTTCTCTCGGGGATATCCTCGAAGCCGAGCTGTACGCTCTCGTAGCCGTCGTTCTCCAGGTCCTTCTTCTGTACTACCACGCAGGGACCCGCCGAAACAACGGTTACGGGGATCACTCTGCCGTCCTCGGCGAAGAGCTGTGTCATGCCGAGTTTCTTGCCGATAATTGCCTTTTTCAATTTTCTTACCTCCGTATTAGTTATTGGTTGGCAAAAGCCAACTTGACTTTGACCTGTCCGCATGTGAAAACCGCGCACAAGCTTTTCTTTGGATATCGGTTCTCTATCGGTTTAGAGCGTAATATCCGTTTTTTAAAGCTTTATGTCTATTTCCACGCCAGCGGGAAGGTCGAGGCTCATCAGCGCTTCAACGGTCTTTGCCGTCGGCTTTATTATATCGATAAGTCTTTTGTGCGTTCTGAGTTCGAACTGCTCGCGCGAATCCTTGTACTTGTGTACTGCGCGAAGGATCGTGATTATCTCCTTTTTAGTGGGGAGCGGCACGGGGCCGGAAATGCTTGCGCCCGTTCTTTTAGCCGTCTCAACGATCTTTTCACAAGACTGGTCGATGAGTAAATGATCATACGCCTTGAGTCTTATTCTGATTTTTTCCTGTGCCATTTTTTCCTCCTTGAAATCGTACGTTTGTTTTGTCGCGTACGACAGTAAAACTCACTGCACACTTATCCGGGTGTTTCTTCTTTTTACATAAACAAACCGGAAATTTGCTCATACTCCCTTCCGTAAAACCGTGATTTTACGTCGGGGCGCAAATATTCCGGGAAATGTTCGAAAAACGAATCGCCATACCAGCGGGCGCATATGCCCCTCGGGGCATAAGTCCATAATATGCACAGTAATTTTTACGTCGCCCGGTTTAAAATCGGACATACTCCGCGGAAATTTCCTGCCGTCGGGCAGCTACCTCCCGCATCATCGCTTGTCATGCCCTATCAGTATACTATACGATACTGCGAAATGCAAGCCTTTTTTAATAAAAATTTAATATTATTTTTATTTTTCAAAGCTTTTCGTCTTCTGTTTTTCATACAGACGAAAAGCGGCTTTACATATCGGGGCGCAAAATGGTATAATGTATGTAAAAAATCGCCCGAAGGGGCATTTTTACCTGCATTTATCAAAGGTTCACGGTATTATCGCAAATAAGGGACACGGCGCCGTCCGTCTGCCAAACATATGCCGACGTTTCGGCCCCTGCGGCCTCTTTTTCGGCGTTCTCCCGTGCAAGCTTCGGTATCGTGTTATTCGCAAGCAGGATGAGCAGCACAATGACTATGGCCCATATCCACCAGTATTTCGGGTTTGGCCCCCTTCTTTTTCTTCGCCTCATTCGTATCACCTTCCGAAAAAGAAGTATACCATATTATAATGCCGCTGTCCATTGCGACTTTACAATTTTAAAAACAGAGGTGCTTTATTAAATGAAGAAAGAATTTATCAAAGGCAAAAACGGCTACGACATTCCCTGCCTTCACAACATTTCGGGAAACGACACGAAGGTGGTCATAATAATACATGAATTTCGCAGCGTGAAATTCACGCCCGTTGCGGCCGCCGTGTCGCAGGCGCTCGAAGAGGAGGGCATCGCCTCCATATGCTTCGACTTCCCGGGTCACGACGAAAGCCCTGTTGACGGCGACATGTTTTTAATGCATAATTGTATTAACGACCTCTCCTCCGTTGAGGAGTTCGTCCGCGCGTCCTCTCCCGACGCAAAGATAGAATATTTTGCCTCCAGCTTCGGCGCGTATACGCTGCTTCTGCACTTTTCATTGGGCAAGCCGCTGGGCAGCCGCGCATTCCTTCGCTGCGCCGCCGTCGATATGGCGACGATAATCGAGAAGAGCGCCGGACCCGAGGCGCTCGGGCTTCTCAAGTCGCAGGGGTATGTTATTATAGACAAGGGGCCGCTTCGCCCCCTCAAGATGATGTACGGGCTTTACGAGGACTTTACAAAGTACCGTCCCATGGAGATATTCAAAAAAGGACTGGGCGAATTTGAGATGATTCACGGCGCGCTGGACAAGAACGTGCCGCTTCCCATCGTTCAGAGCTTTGCGGATAAGTTTGACATACCCCTTATTATAATAGAAGATACAGATCATTATATGTTCAAGCCGAAGACCGCGCTTGTAAAAGTAGTTGACGAAGCAGTTAAGTTTTTTAAACGTTCGTAAATTTTGAAAGAGCTGATAATATGAACAGGACTCAAAACGACAGCCCCCGCGCCGATCGTTTCGGGGGCGGCACAAGACGAAAAAAGAACAGAGCATCAAACCCGTACCTTGCGCCCAAGGCAAAAAGGCGTATGCCCTGGGC
>JAFOLN010000134.1 GCA_017419325.1 Clostridia bacterium | reverse complement strand
GGCAGCGTAAGGGGCGTCTCCTCGCCCGTCGCCGTGTCAAGGCGCGTCCCCTTCTTATAATCGCGCACCGCCGTCACCTTAAAGCCGCCGATGCTCTCCGGCGCGTTCGCCCTGATGCCGGCCATCACCGCGCCCATCTCGGCGGGCGTTGCGAACTTGGGGTCCGTCACGTTTATAAGCCCCTCAAGGGAGCAGCCGTACTCCTCGTATATCTCATCAAGCGCGTCCCAGAGCGTCATGCCCCGCGTTTTATAGTACGCCGCCGCCTCGCACACAAGCATCGACGCCACCACCGCGTCCTTGTCGCGGCAGTAGGTGCCCTTAAGGTAGCCGTAGCTCTCCTCATAGCCGAATATATAGTCGTATCCGCCCGTCTTTTCAAATTCAAGAATCTTTTCGCCGATGAACTTAAAGCCCGTGAGCACCTCAAAGAGCGCAACGCCGTTCTTCTCGGCAATGCGTCTGAAAAGCTCGGAGCTTACAATCGTCTTAATCGCCGCGGGATGCGCGGGCATCCTTCCGCTTCGGCGAAGCCCCTTTATAATGTAGTCAAGAAGCACCACGCCCACCTGATTGCCGTTTAAGTGCCTCCACTCGCCGCCCCGGGGCGAAAGCACGCCTATCCTGTCGGAATCGGGGTCGGTGCCTATAACGATGTCGGCCCCCTCGCGCACGGCAAGCGCCTTAGCAAGCGCAAAGCTTTCGGGATTTTCAGGGTTCGGCGACTTCACCGTGGGAAAAGCGCCGTCCGGCTCGAACTGCTCCGTAACGGGCACAACCCGCTCCACGCCGATGCGCTCCATAACCTCCGGCACAAGCTTATAGCCCGCGCCGTGAAACGGCGTATATACCACCTTAAGGCCTGCTTTTTTCACATAAGACGTGTCGACTGCCTCCGAAAGCACGCACCGAAGATACGCCTCGTCCGTCTCGCGCCCCATGATAACGATTTTTCCCTCGCTTACGGCCGCGTCAAAGTCCGCGGTCTTAACGTCGGTGAACATATCCGTTTCGGCCATGATGTCGGAGACCTTCTTCGAGTTCTCCAAAGACATCTGCGCGCCGTCCTCCCAGTACGCCTTGTAGCCGTTGTACTCCTTCGGGTTGTGGCTTGCCGTTATGTTTATGCCCGCTATGGCATGCCTGTATCTTACCGCGAAGGAAAGCTCCGGCGTGGGTCTCAGCGCGTCGAAAAGATACGCCTTCACCCCGTTTGCCGCAAGCACGCAGGCCGCGCGGCGGGCGAACAGTGCGGAGCAGTTTCGGCTGTCGAAGGCTATGCACACGCCCCGCTCCATGGCCTCACGGCCGCAGGACACCACAAGCTTCGCCATCGCCTGTGTCGCGTGGCCCACCGTGTATATATTCATGCGGGACGTGCCCGCCCCCATGATGCCGCGAAGCCCCGCCGTGCCGAATTCGAGGCTGCGCCCGAACCGTGCCTTTATCTCATCCTCATCGCCCGCAATGGCGCGAAGCTCGCTTTTAAGCTCCCCGTCGCCCACGGACGAAAGCCACCTGTCGTATATCTTCATATAATCCATAAGCCGCATCTCCTTGTAAATGGCGTTACCAGTTGTCGCCCCGGTCGTTCGGATCGTCGTTCTCCGTATAGCTGTTCGTGCCGTTCGTGCCGTTCGTGTCGTATGTATCGTACGTGCCGCCGGTGCCTCCCGGGTCCGTGTTTATGTGCGCGCTCTGCTCCAGAATGAGCGAATTGTAGAAGTTCATATGCGCCGTTTCCATATAGGGGAAGAGCCACAGCCACAGAATGCCGAAGGTCAGAGGCGACAGAAGCACCCATCCTATGAAGCTCAGCTGAAATACGAACAGCCGCCACTTGTTGCCCTTCATCATCGCTTTCGAGCGCTCCACCGCCTCAACGATGCCCACGTTCGGGTCGTCCGCCGCGATGTAGAACGCCATGGCGTATCTGTACGCCGCGATTATGCCGGGGATTATGAAAAGCAGCGACCAGAGAAATATCTTTATGAATACATAGAGAAACAGCCCCGCGATCTTCAAAAACCTGCTTATGGGCGAGAACATATCGCGCACACGCGCCTCCTGTCCCCGCGATATGCGCAGATAAACGAGCATAGTGCCCACAACGATGGGCGAAAGCACGATGGCCATAATCAGACTCAGCGCTTCATATCCGCCCATAACGGCCGGGTCGGGCTCAAACTGAATGCCGTTCATCGTATAGTAGGCGTAAAGATTCAGCTCCTCGTCAAAGGGAAGCGACGCAATACGGCCTAAAATCAGTACTATCACCAGATAAATGAGCATTACCCCGATGGCAAGCCCCCAGCGTCCCCGAAGAGAAGCCTTCGCGTTCTCCTTCATCTGCGCTCTTGTTACTTTCATCATAAAAAAACACCTCCGTTTGAACCTTTACGGTCTTGACGTTATTCTCACCGCGAGCGTTCCCGCGTCCTTGTCCGAAAGGAACCTGACTATCCCGGCCACCGGGCTTTCGTCAGTAAGAAGCACCGTCGTGCGCGCGCTTCCCGTCAGGCGCTCCGTCACCGACGCCGCGCCGCCTGCCGCTCTTATCCTTGCGCGCCACACGGTAAAGCCCGCGTCGCTTATCGCCTGCATGTCCTCCGCCGAAAGCGCGTCGTACTGCTCCGACGTAATATACACGGCGTTCACGCCCGTCTTGTATACCCGGGCCATAATGTCCGCCGTCCGGGCGGCTCCCGCGATTATCCCCGCCGCGTCCGCCGCGCCCGACATGTCAATGCCCGGCTCCTGCCCCGAGGCCAGCACCTCGGCCGCGCTCTCGGGATGGTCCCTTAAATACTCCTCCGAAAGGAAGAAAACAGCCTTCGCGCCCGACCTGTCAAGCGCCTCAAGCACCGCGGGCAGCCTTTCGTACTGGGGCGAGGCGTACATAAGATAAACGTCGGGCGTCTCGTCCTCGGGCGCCTCCTCCTCCTCGACCTGCGCCGCGGCCGGCGCGCTCACCGCGGGCGCGGGCGGCGCGGCCGTCACCTTTTCGGGCTCCGGCTCCTTCGGGAGAAGCTCCGCCTTGTACTTCTCGGTAAACTCCCTGTCCGTAAGGCTTGCGGCTCTGAGCGACAGCCTCACCGTATTTATAGAGGAAAGGAAGCTGTAGCGAAGGCCGAACACCTCGCACATGACGCGGGCGGGCACCATGAAGGTGGAGTTCTCGTAATAGCAGGTTACGTAGTACACCTCAAGGCTCTCGTCCGTCGCGATGTTCTGTATCATATTAAACGTAAGCGAATGCCTGCCGCCCGAAACGGACAGCGTCTTCGATACGCCGTCATAGCTGTAGGAAAGGGCAAAGTTGTTCGTAAAGACCTCTATGGGCACATAGCAGACGTTCCCCGCGAACACGGGGCGTATGCCACGGGGCGGCTCAACGAGCGAATCGTTTATGCCAAGCGATATGTCCATTACCGCAAGCGCCCCCAGATGCGACAGCGCCCCGAAAAGCGCGAATGCCGCAAGGCACACAAGGGCAATATACCGTTTTGTCTTCATTCTTCACCGCCTCCCGTTTGAATATATTCCTTATTATATGCCCGCATATGTATAAATTATCGCATATGTTTTTGAAAACTTCAACTTTTGACGAAAAAATAGCGCGTTTTGTTGCAATTTTTCAAGCGTTGGTATAAAATATAGTTTAGATTTAAACGCTTGCATATATAATAAATATATACTAAAAAGCAGGACGGAGGAATTTTTATGTCACTCGATATCAGAATAGAAAAAACGAAGGCTCCCAAGGCCAAGCCGGACCCCCATTCTCTGGGCTTCGGAAGAATATTCTCGGACCATATGTTCCTTATGAACTATTCTTCCAAGGAAGGCTGGCACGATGCGCGCATAGTGCCCTACGGCCCCCTTGCGCTCGATCCTTCCTCGATGGTGTTCCACTATGCTCAGGAGGTCTTCGAGGGTATGAAGACCTATAAGACGAAGGACGGCAAGGTGCTGCTTTTCAGACCCGACAAGAACATCTCCCGCATGAACCGCTCCCTTGACCGCCTTTGCATGCCCGCAGTGCCCGAGGACGACTTCCTTCAGGCGCTTTTAGAGCTCATAAAGGTAGAGAAGGACTGGATACCCGAGGGCGACGAAACTTCATTATATATAAGACCCTTCATGATAGCCACCGACCCGTTCATCGGCGTCAAGCCCTCCGACACTTATCTTTTCGCGATAATCCTTTCGCCTGTCGGCGCATATTATCCCGAGGGCATAAACCCCGTAAAGATATTCATCGAGACGGAATACGTGCGCGCCGTTCGCGGCGGTCTCGGCTTTACGAAGGCGGGCGCGAACTACGCCGCTTCCATCAAGTCGCAGGTAAAGGCTCATGACCTCGGCTACACCCAGGTGCTGTGGCTCGACGGCGTTGAGCGCAAGTACATAGACGAAGTGGGCACGATGAACGTGTTCTTCAAGATAGACGGCAAGGTAGTCACCCCCTTCCTTGAGGGCAGCGTGCTCCCCGGCGTTACGAGAGACTCCGTTATAAACGTGCTGCGCGACAAGGGCTTTACCGTTGAGGAGCGCAGAGTAAGCGTGGACGAGCTTTGCGAGGCTCATAAGAACGGCAAGCTCGAGGAAGCCTTCGGCACCGGCACCGCGGCCGTTATCTCCCCCGTAGGCGAGATAAACTACGAAGGAAACAAGATGGTAATAAACGACTTCAAGATAGGCCCCACCGCCCAGATGCTCTACAACGAGATCACCGGCATCCAGACCGGAAAGATTCCGGACCGCTTCGGATGGACCGTTGAAGTAAAGTAAAATAACTAATACTTTAGTATTAAAAAAACGCGCTTCGGCGCGTTTTTTTGTAGAAAACCTGCGCTTTTCCCTGTTTATACTCTTTTTTTCTTATTTGGCGGGCGCCTGCATTGAAAAGGAGGGTGATATATGGGAACAATGCCCGAAAACACTGCGCTTTTTGCCCAAAAAAACGTGACGAATAAAAGCGACCTTAGTTCTTTTTGAAAATCCCGCGCTTTTTGTAAAAAGGCATATAAAAAGAAATATCATACTTATTTCCTATTGGAAACATTCAAACGATGGAGTATCATTAAGATATAATATTGTGTTATCAGAAGGAGGTGCAATTGACAATGACCCAGGTTATCGTTCCTACCCTTGGACAGACCAACCTCGACGTTACCATCGAGAAGTGGTTCAAGAACGTTGGCGATGCTGTAAAGGAGGGCGAGCCGTTATACGAGCTGTCTTCCGAGAAGCTGACCCAGGAGATCGAAGCTCCCGTATCCGGTACGCTCACCAAGATCTACAAGCAGGTTGGTGAAACCGCTGCTAACGGCGACCTTCTCGCTGAAATCGAATAATTTCAGCCGCTAAACGGCAAAGCCCCATCCGGATTACCGCGAAAGGAAAATCCTTTCGCGGGGCATATGCCGTAAATTTGTTTCATTTAAAAATTAAAATGGAGGTGCAAGAGTAAATGAGCATTAGCTTTACTAATGAGCAGTACATCGAGATCTACGAGTATTTAAGATACGCTAGAGCTTTCGGTGAAAGAATAATTTACTACATCAAGGCCGGTAAAATAGCCGGCGCTATCCACTCCCCCTACGGTCAGGAAGGCGTACAGGCAGGTCTTATCATGGCTGCAAAGTACACTCCCCATAAGACCGCTGCAGTTGGTACTCACAGAGACCAGCCTGCAAACTCCAAGAGAATGGGTCTTCAGAACTTCATCAACGAGATGCTTTGCAAGCAGACCGGTCCCTGCAAGGGCCTCGCAGGCGAGTATCACGTAATGAAGCTCGACGTTGGCTTCCTCCCCGCACAGGGCATCCTCGGCGGCGCATGGTCGTGGGCAGTAGGTTATGCATGGGCTAGAAGAGCACAGGGCAATCCGGAAGTTGTTATCGCAATCTACGGTGACGGCGCTACTTCCGAGGGCGTTACCTACGAGGCTATGAACGTTGCAGCTATCTACAAGCTCCCCGTTGTATTCTTCATCGAGAACAACGGCTTTGCTATGCAGAGCTCCGCTGAAAAAGAGTATCCGGTTGAAGACCTGGCACTCCGTGCACAGGGCTGCGGCATGAGAGGCGTTACCGTTGACGGTATCGACCCCGTTGCTGTTGCAGAGGCACTTCTCGAGGCTATTGACCTCGCAGCAAAGGGCCAGCCGAACGTACTCGAAGTTAAGTGCACCAGATTCGAAGGTCACTTCGTTGGCGACCCCCAGGGCTACAGAGATCCCAAGTACAGAGAGAAGCTTGCTGATCTTGATCCTGTTGCAAGATACGAAAAGGTTATCAAGGAAATGGGTATCATAGACGACGCAGGTCTTCAGAAGATAGCTAAGGAGCAGGACGACATCATGGTTGCTGCTTTCGAGGAAGGCTTCAAGCAGCCCGATCCTACGAGAGAGCAGGCTCTTGCGTACTCTGCTGTTTGGTCGAATAATGCAGGAGGTGCAATCTAATGGCTACTATTCCGTTAATTAGAGCTATAAACGCTGGTTTAACCAAGTCGTTTGATGAAGACGAGAAGGTCATCCTCCTCGGTCTTGCTGCTTCCGCAGGCAGTGCATACGGTTATTTCTTAGGCTTCGACAAGAAGTACGGCAAGGACAGAGTTCTTGACATGCCTCTGGCTGAGACCATGTACACCACTTTTGCAATCGGCGCGGCTATGGCCGGCTTCAGACCGATCGTAGAGTTCATGTTCGGTGACTTCGCAACCTACGGTTGCGAGGGTATCGCTAACATCGCTGCAAAGCAGAGATACAACACCGGCGGTCAGTTCTCCTGCCCCGTAACTTACCTCCTCCCCATCGGTAAAGGTAAGAGCGGCTGCACGCACACCCAGAACAACGAGGCTTGGTTCGCAAACGTTCCCGGCCTTAAGGTTTGCGCTCCGACTTATCCGGCAGAGGTTCAGGCTTATCTGCAGGCTTCCGTTCGCGATGACGACCCGGTTCTCTTCTACTTTGATAAGAGCCAGTTAGGTCTCATGGGCGAAGTACCGGATGATCTTCCGGTTCCGACTCTTGAAAAGGGTACGCTCAAGATGAAGGAAGGTAAGGATATCACCCTTATCGGTTATCATTCCGCTCTCGTAAACGCTACTGCAGCAGCAGAAGAGTTCGAGAAGGAGACCGGTCTCTCGGTTGAAATCCTCAACACCGTTATGCTCGTTCCGTTCGATACGGCTGCTATCTATGAGTCCGTAAAGAAGACCGGTAAGGTTCTCCTCGTAACGGAAGCTCCTGAGAGAAACTCCATGATGCAGTGCCTCTCCGCTCTTATCGCAGAGAACTGCCTCGAGTCCTTAAAGAAGCCCGTAAAGCGTGTCGGCGCGCACAACGCTCCGTCCGCATTCGGCGACACCGGCCCGAAGTTCCTCTATCCTTCCAAGGAAGACTACCTTGCAGCTCTGAAGGAACTTGCAAAATAATTACCGCATATACTGCGAAAGACGCAAAGGCAATCGCCTTTGCGTCTTTTTTTGTGCGCATATTTGCCCACACCCGGCGCGGGTATAATCTGCGCCCCGCGTCATTCCGGGGCGCCCCGCTCCGACCTTTTCCTCCCAAAAAAGCGTGGTATTCAAAGCCTTCCCCTAGGAACCACCCCAAAAAATCCGCTGCGCGTATTTTCCAGGGACCCCGGTCGGAAGGTGTCTGCGAAGCAGACGGATGAGGTGTCACACCCTCCCCCGCCAGCCGCAGGAGGCTCCCCCTCATGTCATTCTGAGGCGCGAACGCGCCGAAGAATCTCTTAGGCTCCCTTGTGTAAAGGGAGCTGGCACGCCAAAGGCGTGACTGAGGGATTGTCTAATTACCCTTTGCAGATTTGCAAAGCATATTTCCTGCTCTAACAACATTTCTTTTTAGAACTTCGTTCTAAAGACTTCGGTCGC
>JAFOLN010000133.1 GCA_017419325.1 Clostridia bacterium | reverse complement strand
GCCCACGCCCAGAACGGCGCATCCTATGAGAAGAAGCGCGATTTTGAGGGCGTAGCTTTCGGGCGTCAGCGGTGAGAACAGGGGCTCGGTCAGATCGATAAAGGCCGACAGAAGAAACACGATGGGTATTTCAAGCCAGTATTCCGCGCGGAAACGCTTCCTTAATATAATGAGCTGCACAAGAATGATAAGCAGATTTATTATAAACGTAAACTCGCCCAGCGTGGGGTCGAAGCGAAGCGACAGCGTATACGGCACGCTCGTTATGGGCGAGGTGCCGAGCGTGGCGTTCGTTATTAAGTTTATGCCAATGGCGTTTATAAAAAGCCCGACGATGAGTATAAGATAGCGTTTCGCGGCTTCTTTTGCCCGGGTGCGGCTCATGCCCGCCCCGAAGTTCGGTTTATTTTCCATACCTTTTCGCCTTCGATATATTATTATATATCTGCGTGAGCGTTTCTATAAATTCCCTTCGCCTGTCCTCGGGGATATTGCCCCAGGCGATGGCGTCCACCTCCGAAAAGACCTCCTCCATGTCGTCGGAGGCTTTCAGTCCTTCGGGGGAAAGGGAAATGCGGCGGCGTCTTTTGTCTATCGCGTCGGGGCGCACGACTATAAGCCCCGCGCTCTCCATGCGGGAAAGTATGCCCGTAACGGTGGACTTGTCAAGATCAAGCGCGCGCGATATCTCCGTCTGCGTACATTCCTTTTCGTGGCGAAGAAGCTCCAGCACCTTCGGCTGTCCCGGGGAAAGCCCTTTCTTCAGCGCGCCGCCCAGTATCTCACGGTAGAATCTGTTCTGCGTAATAAGCATCATGTTGTGAAGTGAAGTATTCATAAGCATATCCTATTCCGAAAACAGTTTGCATACAAACAGTTTATATGCGAACTGTTTTTCTGTCAAGAGTTTTACAGCAGTATTTTTTTAACGACGGGTATTTTACTTAAAACGAACACGACGCCGAAGCTTACAAGGGTCGTGATTACAAACTCGAGCGTCACCGTAAGCCCTACATGGACGGGGGTGTAATCTTCAAAAAATATGCGCATAACGAGGACGTGGATGAGATACACGCCGTATGAAAGGGAGGCAAGGCTGTAAAACAAACGCGCCGCGCGCCGCGAGGTCACCCGCTTTGATAGCTCCCGTACAAGGACGAACACCGCCGCGCTTACGCAGTAGGCGGGCAGCGAATAGCCGCCGTTAAAGAAGGTGTCTATAAGCTTCGTCGAGGAAAAGAAGTTTGTGCCGATAACGGAAAGAAGCGCCCCGCCGACGCCGGAGGCGTATACGATAAGGCGGCTTTTTACGGAAAGCTCTGAGCGCCCGAGAAGGTAGCCCAGCACCACGTACCCCGCATAGCCCAGTATGACAAGGTCGAACCGAAGGAGCCAGTCGCCGTAGAATTTGTTTATAAGCGGGCATAGGGTGGCGGGGAAGAGGATGACGAGAAGCGCGTATATAAGGTGCGAGTCCGTCGCCCGTACCATAAAGGGCTTTATTATGGGCACGAGCAGGTATATGAAAAGCATCGTATATACGAACCAGAAGTGGTACGATATGCCCATGGAGGCGAAGCCGAAGAAGAAGTCGCCCACGCTTGCATACGACTGCGCCTTATTGGCGGAGTATATGTAGTATACGATGTTCCATATGAAAAAGGGGATGATTATCTTCGGTATGCGCCGCGAGAAGAACGCGGAAAGAGTCAAGGGACGCTCGTCGGAGATGATGAGGCAGCCGCTTATCATGAAAAACAGCGGCACGCCCGCACGGGACACGGTGTTCAAGATATTCAATACCTGCCACGCGGGGGTGCCGTAAAGCGCGGGCTCCACGAACAGGTCGGACACGCTGTGGAGCATAAGCACCATGAGGATGGCTATGGTACGCAGTATGTCCATATATAAAAGATGAGTCTTGCCATTCGCAGCAGACATTTCGCAAACGTTCCTTTCTTACAGGTAATATTACTATTTTACCACAAAACAAGGATATGTAAAGTTTTATAGAACAGGGATCCCGCGGCATTCCCGCGTTTTTCGACCCGAGACGCGAATATGCCCAATTTCCATATTATTTTATTTAGTCATTGAAAGCCGCGCCGGAATGTTTTAAAATATAATGTAACGCGGTTTTCATAAGGAGGCATATTTATGCATATACGCACGGCCCGGGAGGGCGACCTTGACGTAATCGCCGCCGTGGAGGCGGAGTGCTTCCCGCCCGCGGAGGCCGCGTCACGCGGGGAGTTCGCCGAGCGGCTGAGGGTATACGGCGGCCACTTTCTTCTTCTCTTCGAGGGCGATGAGCTTATATCCTTCGTGGACGGCTTTGTGACAGACCAGCCCGACATAACCGACGAGATGTACGCCTGCGCCGATATGCACGACGAGAACGGCGCATGGCAGATGATATTCGGCGTGAACACCCGCCCGCGGTACAGGCGGCGCGGATACGCGGGGGAGCTTATAAAAAGAATGATAAACGACGCCCGCGCACAGGGCAGGCGCGGCGTGGTGCTCACCTGCAAGGCGCGGCTTACGGCATATTACGCGGGCTTTGGCTTCATAAATGAGGGACTGAGCGAAAAATCGCGCCACGGCGGAGCCGAATGGTACCAGATGAGACTTACATTCTGAAAAAAACACGTTTTTGGGGGAGAATGCAATGGGATTTTTCGATTTCGTTAAAAAAGAGCATAAGACCATGAATATAAACGCGGCGCTGAAAAACCTGCCGGAGTCGGCGGTGATAATAGACGTAAGGGAGCCGCAGGAGTATGCGCAGGGGCACATCCCCGGCAGCATAAACGTGCCAGTTATGGCCATAAGGCGCATAGGGGAGCGGGTGCCCGACAAAAGTACGCCGCTTTTCGTATACTGCCGCTCCGGCGCGCGAAGCAACAGGGCGGTCATGTACCTTCTCGATACGGGCTACAGTGACGTGACCGACATGGGCGGCGTCGCGTCGTACAGAGGCACTCTTGAGACCTGATTGATACATAAAGGAGAATGTTTATGAAAAACAAAAGCTTCCCGCGCCGCGCGCTTCTCGCGGCTGTATGCGCGGCGCTTCTTATATGCGCCCTTCTTTCGGGCTGCGGCGATGTGACGGACGGCGACGGCACGGAGCGCACCGTGGAATATACAAAGATTACGGCTGAGGAGGCCATGAAAATGATAGAGGAGGACGACAGCCTCGTCATAGTTGACGTGCGCCGCCTCGATGAATTCACGGAGGGACACATCCCGGACGCCATATGCATCCCCAATGAAACGATAGAGAACGAACCGCCGAAGGAGCTTCCCGACCCGGATCAGGTAATACTTATCTACTGCAGAAGCGGCAACAGAAGTAAGCAGGCTGCTCAGAAGCTTGCGGCCATGGGATACACGAACATATATGAGTTCGGCGGCATAATCGACTGGCCCGGCGACATTGTAAGGGAAACCGTAACAAACTGAGGCTTTCGGGGGACGAGTGAACATATGACCCAAAAAAGAAAAACGGGAAATCTTCTTCTTATAATAACGGCCGTCATCTGGGGCACGGCCTTCGCCGCCCAGCGGGCGGGCATGGACAGCATTGAGCCCATCACGTTCACCGCGTCAAGGATGGTGCTGGCGGCCGCGGCCGTTGGGCTTGTGGCTCTTATTATGGGGCGGCGCGGCGAAAAGACGGCGAAAGACCGCACGCCCGAAGAGGAAAGGCAGTATAAAAAGAACACGCTCACGGGCGGCATACTGTGCGGCGTGTTCCTCTCCACCGCGACCATATTCCAGCAGGCGGGGCTTGTCTACACGACGGCGGGCAAGGCGGGCTTTATCACCGCCATGTATATGCTTCTTGTGCCCGTCATCGGCTTTTTCCTTTTAAAAAAGAAAAACTCATGGCGCGTATGGCTGGCCGTTCTCATCGGCGTTATTGGCATGTATCTGCTCTGCATAAACGGCAGCTTCAGGCTCACCCGGGGCGACGCCCTCGTATGCGTGTGCGCCGTGCTGTTTTCGGGGCATATTTTATGCTGCGACCGATTTGCCCGTCTGGGCGACCCCATTCGCATCTCCGCCATACAGTTCGTGACGGCGGCGGTCATATCGGGCGTCGCGGCATTCATCGCGGAGGAGCCGAGCTGGGCTAAGATCGCGTCGGCGGCGGTGCCCATACTCTACTGCGGCATTGTGTCCGGCGGCATCGGGTACACGCTTCAGATAGTGGCGCAGAAGTCCACCGACCCGACGGTGGCCTCGCTTATACTGAGCCTCGAATCGGTGTTCGCCGTCATTGCGGGAGCGCTCATTTTGGGCGAGCGCATGAGTACAAGGGAGCTGCTCGGCTGCGTAGTCATGTTCGCCGCCATAATACTCGTTCAGCTTCCCGCAAAGAATAAGGAAAAGACAAGCGGATAGGTTTACATAATTTTAAGAAAGCGGGGCGGCAGGCATGATAATCAACACGGGGGCGCGCACCGACACGGTGCAGTATTTTACGCCGTGGCTCCTCGGACGCTTCAGGGAGGGGTATGCGCTTGTAAGGAACCCCAGGTTCCCGGATAAGGTGACGCGCTATGAGCTTACGCCCGACGTTGTGGACTGCGTGGTGTTCTGCTCAAAGAATTACGCGCCCATCCTTTCACACATCCATGAAATAACAGACAGGTTCAACACCCTGTTTCACTATACAATAACGGCATACGGCCGCGATACGGAGCCGGGGGTGCCTTCGATAGACGAAAGCATGGAAACGCTTCTCGCCCTTGAAAAAAAGGTGGGGCGGCGGCGCATAATATGGCGCTACGACCCGGTTATGCTCACCGAAAAATATACCTTCGACGTTCATATGGAGACGTTCGATTATATGGCGGGACGCCTTGCGGATCACGTTGACAGGTGCGTATTCAGCTTTGTGGAAATATATAAGAAGCTTAAAACAAATATGCCGGGGCTTCGGGCCATAAATGCCGCCGACCGCGAAAGGCTGGCAGAGGGGCTTGGCGCCATAGCAAAAAAGCACGGCCTGTATCTTCAGACCTGCGCCGAAAACGGCGACTTTTCAAAATACGGCATACATAAGTCGGGCTGCGTCACCCTCGACATGATAGGACGGGCGAACGGAGTGCGCTTCCGTCCGCTTGCCCACCGCGGCATGCGCGAGGGCTGCCGCTGCATAGAGAGCCGCGACATAGGCGCGTACGACACCTGCGTAAACGGCTGCAGCTACTGCTACGCGAACAAAAGCCCCGAAAGGGCAAAAAAGAACTTCATGCTCCACGACCCCGCGTCGCCCATGATACTGGGAAACCTTACAGAGGGCGACGCCCTGAGCCGCGCCGTGCAGAAAAGCTATCTTATGCCACAGCAGCAGGGCGGGCAGCTTACGCTGGAGCTTTTTTAGAGAAAATTTACTTTTAAGGAGAATGCGCCGCGAAAATGGATGCAACAGAGCTGTTCGGCGAAGAAAAAATATCGAAAATACTGTTTAAGCTTGCGCCGCCCGTGATGATAGCGCAGCTTATAGTGGCGCTTTACAATATTGTGGACAGCCTGTTCATAGGAAGGTATTCCCCGGAGGGACTTACCGCCCTGTCGATAATATATCCGGTGCAGCTTCTGATGATTGCCCTCGCGGTGGGAACGGGCGTGGGCGTAAATACGAATATTGCGGCGAAGCTTGGAACGGGGGAGCATGACGAGGCGCGCGCCTTCGCGGGCGCGGGCACGCCGCTTGCCGCCGTGCTTTGGCTTTTGTTCGCGGTGCTGGGCTTCTGTTTCATGCCGCAGTACGCCGCCATGTCCACGGATTCCGAGGCGGTCATAGCCGACGTTATCGTTTACGGGCGCACCATATGCGTAATGAGCTTCGGCCTTTCGTTTGAGAGCGTGTGGACAAAGGTGCTTCAGGCCTACGGCGACATGAAAACTCCCATGAGGGCGCAGATAGTCGGCGCGGCGGTGAACATCGCCCTTGACCCCCTTCTCATATTCGGCGCGGCGGGCGTCCCGGGGATGGGCATACGCGGCGCGGCCATAGCTACGGTAATAGGTCAGACGGCGGCGGCGCTCATCGTTTTTAAGGGAGGCGTAAGAAGGCCGCCCGACGTCAGTACGTTCCTTTCCCATACCGCCGACATATACCGCCTCGGCATGCCCAACATTTTAATGCAGGCGGCCTATACGTTCTATATACTGGGCTTAAACCTCATACTCGCCGGATTTTCCGACGAGGCCGTGACGGCGCTCGGGCTTTATTATAAGTGGCAGACCTTCTTTTTCATACCGCTCGAGGCCATGCAGACGTGCATTGTGCCCATAGTGAGCTTTAACTACGCGGCGGGGAATATGGGGCGGTGCCGCGAGACGCTCAGGGTTTCCGTCCTCTTCGGCATGGCGCTTATGGCCATCGGAACGCTCTGCTTTCTTATAATACCTGCACAGATGCTCCGGGTATTTACATCCGACGCGCTCATAATCTCCATAGGCACGACGGGCTTTCGCTTCGTTGGCGTAAGCTTTATACCGATGGTGACGTCGCTTATATTCCCGGTGCTCTTTCAGGCCATGGGCATGAGCATAAAGAGCTCGGCGCTTACGGTGCTTCGCACGGTGGTGCTCTTCGTGCCGCTCGGGTATATCTTCTCGCGCTTCGGGCTTACGCTCTTCTGGCTTGCCTTCCCCGTAACGGAGACGGTTACGACCCTCGCGGGCTTCGCCTTTTACAGAAGGCTTCCGAAAACGATTTCGGCGGCGGGAAAGTGAAAAAACGATAAAAGCGTGTCCGCGTCATGAAATCGTGATATAATATTATATTATTCTTTAAAACACAGGAGTGAATGTTTATGAAAAGAGCGCTTAAGCGGTCCTTGTCTGTAATTATAGCGCTGCTTTTGATGCTTGGCGTGTGCTGCGGCGCGCAGGCGGCGCCGGGCGGTGGAGAGACCGCCCGTCTCGCGGAAGCGGACGGACAAAGCGATGAAATATATGAGGAATCTCCGGCCGCGGACACTGAAACGCCTTCCGATGAGACGGCTGAGACGTCGAAGGTAAGCGCGTCGCAGTCGGGCCCGTCGTCCCTTTCCATGAAGGCGGGCGATAAAAAGAGCCTCTCCGTCAAGGCTTCGGGCGGCTCCGGCCGTTACGTATATGAGTGGGAGAGCGACGGATGCGTGGATATCGGCGCCTCAGGCGGCGCGTCAAACACCGTATACGCCCGCGACGCCGGAGAGGGCAGCGTAAAGTGTACCGTATCCGACGAAAACGATCCTGACAACCGCGACGAGGCATCGTGGGACGTAAGCGTAACAAAGAGCGAAAAGCCCGTCACGGTGAAGCTTGACAAAACGAAGCTCACCCTCGGCGCGGGCGAATCGGCATCGCTCACCGTTTCGGCAAGCGGCGGCAGCGGCAATTATGAATATAAATGGAGCTGCGGCGACACGGATATTCTTACCTTAGAGGGCAGCGGCGCATCCATAAGAATCGAGGCCGCGTCCGATGTAAAGGGCGGCTCGTACACGGTCAGAGTAAGCGTGAGCGCGACAGACACTGACACGAACACGGAGAGCCGCGCCGTATACTGCACGGTTACCGTAAAGGGACTTGAGGCGTCTTTTGACATTTCGGGAAACGCGGCCGCAGGTACGCCGTATGCCATGAGCGCGATGGCCGCGAATATTTCAAAAGCGTTCTCACAGCGCTTCGGAAGAAGCATAAGCGACTCCGCCTCTGTGCGCTTTGACGCGCCGGGAGGCGCGGCGGGCACGCTCCGCCTGAAAAGCGGCGACGCGGCGGGCGCAGGCTCCGAGTATACGTTCGCTCAGTTTAAGGCAATGTCCTTTTATGCAAACAAGAGAGGCACCTTCTCCACGGGCTATAGTGTGACCGACGGCGAGGACGTCATGCCGGGCACGATTACATTTGTCTGCTCCGCAAAGGACGGCACGGACTGCACATATGACCCCCAGGTCACCGTAACGATGGGCGTCAAATATCACGGTACGGGCATATCGAACGCAATTTCGAAGAAGTGGAAAAGCGAGTTCGGCAAAAGCCTGCCCGACAGCGCCGAGGTGACCTTTACAAAGGTCGGCACCGTGAAATACGGCATGATTTACTTAAGCAGCGAAAAACGCGTACAGCCCGGGACCGCGTATTCTTTTGCTGATTTCAGGGAAATGTATTTCGACCCCATCGCGGTGGGCACGTTCACCGTGCCGTATCGGGTGACAGGCGACGGCAATACCATGAGCGGCACCATAAACATAAAGGTAAGGAAAGCGGCGGTATCGGCGACGCTTGAGCCGACCTCCATAACCATGCCCACATACTCAAGCTGCAATATTTATGTGAGCGTAAAGCCGTCGTCCGCATATCATACGGTATCGTGGAAATCAAGCAATCCGGCCACGGCGACGGTATCGGGCGACAAGACCTCCGCGGTGATAAGAACGACGGGCACCGCCGGCACCGCGAAGATAACGGTGACCGTAACGGACAAGAACGACAACGTGATACACCGCACCTGCACCGTTAAGGTAAAGGGCAGCTCGGACTCCACCGAATACAGCCCCGTCCTTCACACGACCGTCGACGTAAACCGCGGCGCCGCGGAAACGTCAGACGCGATGTGTTCGCAGTTTCGTGATGTATACGGCATAGAACTGAATAAAAAATCGGCGCAGATACGTTTTTCGAGCAAAGGAAACAACAAGGTGGGCATTTTGCGCTTTGCGAACGGCACGGCAGTCCTCGCAAATACGTTCTATTCCTTTGAAGACTACGCGGGAATGTACATAGAGCCTGTCGCCGCGGGCACGTTCAGGATTCCTTATACGCTGAGCTTTAACAATAAGGAGCTTTCGGGCACCGTATCCGTGGTCATAAGGGCGGGCAAGGTAAAGTGCGCCTTAAAACTGCCCGACACGAACGATTACGCCTTCAAAACGGACGTGGACGGCGTAAACGGCGCGTCCGAGCTTTTAAGCGCCATACAAAACGAGGCGGGGGAATCGTGGAAGAGCATAAGCTTCTCAAAATTCTCCGACGACACGGGCACGCTTTATAAGAACAGCAAAAGGGAGGAGCTTACCGCCGACACGAAGATAAGCGAGAGCGGCCTTAACGAGCTTTACTTCGTACCGAACGTCAAGGGCGTTTTCAGCGCGCCTTTCACGGTATATAACAGCGCCGGACGAAAGACGGCGTCGGGCACGCTCAGGATAATCGTGGGCGGCACATCCGCGTTCAGCGACGTAAGCGAAGGCGATTATTACGCCGACGCCGTAAGCTGGGCCCTTGAGCAGGGCGTGACCACGGGCACAACAAACACGACATTTTCGCCGGGAAGCACCGTAACCCGCGCGCAGGCGGTCACGTTTTTGTGGCGTTCGAGAGGCGAGCCGAGGGCTGAAGGGGAGAATCCCTTTACCGATGTGGCTTCGGGAAGGTATTATACCGAGGCGGTATGCTGGGCCCTTGAGCAGGGCATAACGACAGGTACGACGGAAACCACCTTCTCTCCCAACAAAACGCTTACGCAGGAACAGATGATAACCTTCCTGTGCCGTGCCGACGGCGAAGAGGCAGGCGGGGAGAACTGGTCCGAGGAGGCTATGAGCTGGGCCGAAGAGAAAGGGCTTTTCGGAGGCCTGCCGGACGTACCATCGCCAAAGCGCGCATGCCCGCGCTCCGACGTGGTATACTACCTCTGGAACGACGCGGAATAAAGAATAAAAAAACGGCGGCCGCAGGGCCGCCGTTTTTATATGAAGATGCAAATCGAAAAATTTTTTTCTTTGATTGTATAAAAAATAACAAAAAATATGTTGATTATGATGAAAATGTGATATAATAAATCGAAATGCATAGCTCGATTTTAAGAGAATTGCATAAAACGAATACAGGACACCGAGACGAAAGCCCGATGTTATGTATATATACACGGTACGGACCGCGCACCGTGTGGATTATTAAATAAACAAATTTTTAAGGGGGAAAATCCATGAAGAAATCATCAAAGCGGCTGTGGGCCGTGATTCTTGCGGTCCTCATGATGCTTACAATGTGCTACGGCGCACTGGCGGCGCCTGCGGACGAAGAAGATTATGAGGACGACACCGCATTTCTCGACGACTTCGTCGACGACTATATGGCCGAAGACATGTTCAATGCAGTCGAGGACGTAGATGTTGTTATGACGACGGGTCAGATCGAGCTTTCGCCCGGCGAAACGACGAGCGTAAGCGCTTACGTTACGGGCGAGGACGGCACGGTATCCTACAACTGGTCGTGTGACAACACCTCCGTTGTAACCGTATCCGGCAAGGGCGACACCGTTACCGTAAGAGCCATAAGAGCGGGCGAGGCGACCATAACGCTCAGGGCTTCGAGAAAGAGCGACGGCGACTCCGACTCCGATTCCGTTACGATAGTCGTAAAGGCAGACGAGTCTCCCGTTAAGGCGTCGGTAAGCGGTACTTCCGGCGTATCGATGAAGGCGGGTGAGAGCAAGAACTTTTCCGTTAAGGCAACCGGAGGCTCCGGCCGTTACGTATATGAGTGGGAGACCGACGGCAGCGTAGGCGTAAACGGCGGCACCGGCCCCAGCAACACCGTATATGCCCGCTATGCAGGCGAGGGCAGCGTAATGTGCACCGTATACGACGAGAGCGACAGATCGAACTACGACGTTGCATACTGGAGCGTAAACGTGACCGAGGAGTCAAAAAAGCCGGTTACGGCAAAGCTTGACAAGACGAGCTTTAACCTGACCGCGGGCTCGGCCACCACCCTTACCGTTACGGCAAGCGGCGGCAGCGGCAACTACGATTACTACTGGGGCAACGACAACCCCGGCCTTGTAAACATAACGGGCGACGGCGAATACGTTACCGTTGAGGCGGCTCCCGTTATAAGAGCCGACTCCAGCAGAGCGCAGGTAAGCGTAACCGTAGTAGACCTTGACACGAACATCACGAGCCAGACGCTCTACTGCGTATTTACCGTAAAGGGCGAGGAAGTATATTACAGCGCCGCCGACTCCGCATCGGTGGGCACGAATTATCCCATGAGCAGCATATCCACGGATATCGCAAGAGCTTTTCAGAGCAATTTCGGCAAATCCTTAAGCTCCTCCGCGGTAGTACGCTTTGAAAACACCAACGACCAGGTAGGTCTTCTCCGTCTGCGCGACGGCACCGTTGCCAGAGTCGGCACCGCGTATACGTTCGCTCAGATGCAGATGATGTACTTCTATCCCAGTCAGAGCGGCAAGTTTACGACCGGCTATACGCTGACCGACGGCGCGGACGTTATTTCGGGCACGATAACCTTATCCTGCACCGGCGGCTCCGCAATAACCTCGGCGCGCTTAAGCTCCGATACCATGAATATGTCCGCATATTCCAGCAGGTTCTTAAGCCTTGCCGTAACGCCCACCAACGCAAGCTACAACGTTTCCTGGTCCTCGAGCAATACGAGAGTGGCTACCATAACGGGAAGCGGCAATAACATTACCGTATATACTCAGGGCAACACCGGCAGATCCACCATAACCGCAACAATAAGAGAAGCAAACGGCGGCGTTATTACCCGCACCTGCGAGATCGTTGTAAGCGGCAGCGGCGGAGGCGGCGGAGGCGGCAGCTCCATGCGCACCTACAATCCCAGCCTTACCATAACGATGGGCTCCGACTATTACGGCACCAGCATCTCCGACAGCATAGCGAAGCAGTGGCGCAGCGCGTTCGGATATATCCTTTCCGACAACGCTGACGTAGGCTTCTCCACCGTAGGCAACACGAGATACGGCGTTATGCGCTTAAGAAACGGCAGACAGATACAGACCAACCAGACCTACTCCTTCTATGACATGCAGGAGATGTATTTCGAGCCCTATGCGGCAGGCACCTTCAACCTTCCGTATTACATAAACTACAACGGCAGCACCATGAGCGGCACCATAAGCATTCAGATACAGAGCTCGTCCATATCCACGTCTCTTGAGCCGACGTCCATGAATATGTCGACGTACAACAGCAGGAACCTTTATCTGAACGTATCGCCCTCCAACGCGTACTACCGCGTATCGTGGAGCTCGAGCAACAACAATATCGCGACCGTTTCGGGCAGCGGCTCCTCCGTTACCGTAAAGTCGGCAGGTCAGACGGGTACCGCAACGATAACGGCTACAATAACCGACAGAAACGGCAACAGAGTATACAGAAACTGTACCGTTAAGGTTACGGGCAATTCCGACTCCTCTCGCTACGACCCCACCGTATATACGACGCTGGGCGTAAGCTACACGGGAACGGGCACGTCCGACGCAATGTTCTCGCAGTTCAGAAACGTATACGGCTCCGATCTTAACAGAAACGCGGCGCAGATAAGATTCTCCAATACGGGCAACAACTCCGTAGGCGTTATGCGTCTGTCCAACGGCACGGCTGTACGCGCAAACACGTCCTATTCCTTCAACGACTATATTGCGATGTACACCGAGCCCATCTCCACGGGCACCTTCAGCATCCCGTATACCTTAACGTATAACAACAGAACGCTTTCGGGCACCGTATCGGTAGTTATAAGCGAGGGCGCTGTAAACTGCACCTTAAGCCTGCCCGACGCAAACCCCTACACCTTCTCAACGGGCATTAACGGCGCAAGCGGCGCATCCCAGCTTGCAAGCGCGATCCGCAACGCCGTAGGCGTATCGTGGAACAGCATAAGCTTCTCCACCAGCTCCGACAGCATCGGCACGCTTTATTTAAACAGCGGCAAGGCTGCCATAAACAGCGGCGCGAGAATCAGCGAAAGCGATATGAACAACCTTTACTTCGTACCGCAGCGCCCCGGCACCTTCAGCGCGAACTTCTCCGTTCTGAACGCGTCCGGCAATAAGGTGGCTTCGGGTACGCTCAGAATAATCGTGGGCGGCGACGCTTCCACCTTCTCGGATGTAAGCATGAACGCATACTATGCGCAGGCCGTTACGTGGGCGGTACAGCAGGGCGTTACCACCGGTACCTCCAATACCACCTTCTCGCCCGCAAGCTCCGTAACCCGCGCGCAGGCGGTTACCTTCCTGTGGCGTTCGAGAGGCAAGCCCCAGGCAGGCAGCATGAACCCCTTCTCCGACGTGGCTCCCGACGAGTACTACACTCAGGCAGTGCTCTGGGCAGTACAGCAGGGCATAACCACCGGTACCTCCGACACCACCTTCTCTCCCGACGCAACGCTTACGCAGGATCAGATGATAACCTTCCTGTGCCGTGCCGAAGGCGAATTTGCAGGCGGTGAGAACTGGAGCGAGGCGGCAATGAACTGGGCTTCGCAGAGAGGTCTCTTTAATGGAATGCCCGCATCTCCCTCCGCAAAGAACGGATGCCCGCGTTCCGACGTGGTATACTACCTCTATAAAGACGCTCAGTAATTTTTCGGTGAGCTTAAAAACAGCGGCCTTCGGGCCGCTGTTTTTTATATGGCGCATAAGGGGCGACAAGCGTTAAAAGATATGATATAATAACACTTAAGCACCCCTTTATAAAGGAGCGTTTCATATGAACGAGAAAAAGTTCTCACGATATGCGGCTTTGCCCTCCCATCCCGCGTGGGAGAAGCTTACCGCTCGAAAAAACGAGCTTTACTCCCGGGAGGACGACATACGCTCGCCCTTCGGGCGCGACTATACGCGCATACTTCACTCAATGGCGTACAGACGGCTCAAGCATAAGACGCAGGTGTTCTTCAACATAAACAACGACCACATCTGCACCCGCATGGAGCATGTGAGCCATGTGGAGTCGGTAAGCTCCACCATAGCGGCCGCGCTGGGTCTTAACGCCGAGCTTACGAAGGCCATATCCATAGGCCATGATCTGGGACACGCCCCCTTCGGCCATCAGGGCGAGGCCGTAATAGCCGGGCTTTCAAAAAAGCACCTCGGGCGCGATTTCTGGCATGAAAAGAACGGCCTGCGCTTCGTTGACAGGCTGGAGCTTCTTGAGGACAATTACAGAACGCGGAGAAACCTCGACTTAACATACGCCGTGCGCGACGGCATAATCTCCCACTGCGGCGAGGTGAACGAAAACGGCATCCGCCCCCGCGATATTTCCATAGGCCTTGAGGCGTTCACCTCGCCCGGAATGTATCAGGCGGCAACGTGGGAGGGGTGCGTCGTAAAAATTGCCGACAAGATCGCGTATGTGGGGCGCGACATAGAGGACGCGGTGAGCCTCGGATTTCTCGACCGCGCCGCCCAGCATGAGCTTATGAAGATGGCGAGGAAGAACGACGCGCAGGTGATGAATACGACGGTCATCATGCACGATATGATAATCGACATCTGTAAAAACAGCTCCCCCGAGCGGGGCATAGCGCTGGGAGCGTCGTATTCGCGGCTCCTTGACGACATAAAGCGGTTCAATTATAAGCACATTTACTCCCATCCCCGCTTTAAGCCCTTTATAAACTATTCAAGGCTTGCGCTCACGGAAATATTCGAGGCTTTGGCCGAGCTTTACGACGCGCATCACACCTTTGAAGCCATAAAAAAGGCGAAGCGCTTCGCGCCCCGCCTTATGACCTCCTTCGAGCGGTGGCTCTCCCGCTACTGCGAGACGGACACGGTGCCGGAGGGCGAGCTTCTTGAGCGGGCGCTTTCCTGCGAGAACGAAAAGATATACGGGCGGCTTGAAACGAAGGAGATATACCTTCAGGCCGTTATAGACTACATCTCCGGCATGACCGACAGGTTCGCGGTGGAGACGTTCAACGAGCTTTTGGAGTTTTAAGAAAATAATATAAACGAGGTATAATATGATATACATAGTACGTCACGGACAGACAAACATGAACAAGGCCCACGTTATGCAGGGCAGAAGCGAGCATCCGTTAAACGGCGAGGGCGAGCGTCAGGCCATGGAGGCGGGGCGGAAGCTCAGAGAGCGGGGCATAAGCTTTTCGCGGGTATACTCAAGCCCGCTCGGGCGCGCGGTGGCAACGGCGCGCATAATCTCGGGGGCGGAGGATATAAAGACGGACGAACGCCTCATCGAGATGGACTACGGCCCCTACGAGGGCACGAAGCTTGAGAACCTGCCGCCGGAGCTTCTTAACTTTTTTAAGGACTTCGTAAACACCCCCGCGCCGGAGGGCATGGAGCCGCTTGCGGCGGTGACGGCGCGTATGGGAAGCTTTCTTGAGGACATAAAGCCTCTCGCCCTTGAGGGCGACATACTTATAGCCACCCACGCCCTTGCCATGAAGGGCGCGCTCGAGTACTTAACGCCCGACTCCCGCGGCGGCTACTGGTCGAAATACATAGGAAACTGCGCCGTTTACGCAACGGAACTGAAAGACGGCGAGTACACCGTCCCCGTTGAGATGGCGTTCGGCGAAATGCCGTAAAAAAGACGCAGATATAATAAAAAAGACCGCGAAAGCGGTCTTTTTTTAATTGAGCGTTCCCCTTTGAGGGGGGCGGCGCAGGCAACGGATGAGGAGCTGAAAACGCCTCGGAAAATTCACTTACGGATAAAGCCTTCCCCTCAAAGGGGAAGGCTTTTTTTGTCTACTCCGGGAGGCCCGAGGCGGGGTCGTATGACGAAGCGTCGTATGGTATCCACGTTTCAAACTGCGACTGCTCGTCCGCCGACGGAATGAGGCTCTCATCCCAGGTATCCGGATAATAGAACTTGGTGGGAACGGAGAGTTTCATTTTAAACATTTCGTACATTGCAGGTGCGTCGCCCATATAAACAATATTGTAGAAGGGCACCTTATTGTTGAAAAATGTCGAGGAGCCGTTGTTTGTCGTGCTCCCGCACTTTACGATAACGGTTCTCAGATTATCCGCGCAGAACGGCAGACTTCCGGCCTGCGAGAAGCTTTCTCCGATGACCAGCGTGTCAAGATTATCCATGTAGCGGAAGGCTCTTTGACCGATATGCTTTACGTCATCGGATATTACGACTTTTTTAAGATTTTTGCTGCAGTCGAACGCTTGCGGAGCTATGTCGACTACTCCATCGGGTATGGTGTAGCTTTCGTCGGGATTGCCGCAGGCGTAGCGAACGAGCAGGTACCCGTCTCTTCCTTTTTCAAATAAGGCCGCACCGTCGGAATAGAAATGTGTGTTTTCGGGGTCGACCTTAAATTCGGACAGAGCGTAGCACTTGTCGAACGCCCCATACATAAGAAGATGTTCATGGTCGTCGAAGCCTTCAAAGTTCGGCCCTATTGTTACTTTCTTCAGAGCCGAACACCCGTTGAACGCGTTGTAATGCATACTTTTAACGCCGCGTCCCAAATCGACCTCCGTGAGGCTTGAGCAGTTGAGAAACGCGCCCTGGCCGATAGTTTCAACGCTGTCAGGTATATTGATATTTGCAAGATTTTTGCATTCGCCAAAGGCCCATTCGTTTATGGTCTTTAAGGTTTCGGGCAGTACGATATCGGTAAGATTATTGCAGCCTTCGAACGCACGCGGAGCAATTTCCGTAACTCCCTCGGGTACCGTGAAGCCTGTGTCGGTTCTGCATGACGGATATTCCACCAGAACGGTCATGTCCTTTGTGTAAAGAACGCCGCCGACCGAGGTGTACGCCGTATTGTCGGGGTCGACCTCTATGTCTGTTACCTGTGTGCCGTAAAACGGCGCCGAACCTATATAGCGCACGCTTGCGGGTATCGTGACGGATTTAAGACCGCTGCCCCAAAAGGCGCCGTCTCCTATGCGCTCAAGGCCGTCGGGGAGACTGATTGACAGAGTTTCGGTGGTGTAGTAGGAATCGCAGCACCCCTGAAATGCAAAGTCACCGATGCTTACGACGCTGTCCGACAGGGTAACGGAGCCAAGTGCCAGACAATGGCTGAATGCATAATTTCCTATATGGGTAAGGCCGGTGACCTCGACGGACTTTATCAATGTCAGCCACTTGCCATTATATAATATATATGACGACCACGGCATGCCGTTAGCCGATGAAGGATAATCGGGCATCGCGCCCTCGCCGCTTATAGTGAGCTTTCCCGTATCGCGGTCAAAGCTGTACTCCATGTGGGACTTTTTAAGCGTTATCGTTATGTCTGTGTCCTTGGTTATATCCGCCTCCGCGGAGCCGAAATATACGTTGGTGGCGGCGTCGAACCTGTATTTTCCCTTGTTAAGCTCAAAGGTGACCTTGCCCTGTTCGTCCGTCCGATATACGTCATTTGCGCCGTTTACTCTGACGGGCATATACTGTACCGGCGCGTTTTCCTCGGTGAGCGCCGTCACGGTTACGGTTACGGTCTCCTTTGTAAGGAATACGGATGCGCTCTTGTCGCGGCCGTTTACGTTGACCGTTTCGCTGCCCGTGAAATTGCCGTCCGCGCTCTGTGCCGACAGGGTGTATTCGCCGCTCTTTGCTTTAAACGAGCATACGCCGCCCGCATCGGGGTAAAGCGTCTCACCCGTCTCACTGACGGTCACGACCGCGCCGGGAAGCACGTTCCAGAACTCGTCGTATACGTGTACTGTCACATTGTAGCGCGGCTCCTTTATAACGACCTGCGGGAGCACCACGTCGTGGTCCGTTACGGTGAACTCCGCAAGCTTCACGGGGGCGATGTTGTCCTTTGATACGCTTAAGTTATACGTGCCCGCCCGAAGGGGTATGCGGGCGTTGCCGTATTCGTTGGTGATGGGGTCCTTGTCGCGGCCCGTGCCGTAAATTACGGCTCCGGCCACCTTTTCGCCCTCCTCGTTTACAACGGTGACGGAGGCGGTGTAGACCTTGTCCTCAAGGAAAAGCTCAACGGTCTGTTCGCCAAGCTCCTTTTCGCTTACGGTGAAGGCTTCGGAGGCGAACGCGCCGATTTCCGCGTTCTCGGCGGCAAATTCATAGGAGCCCTCCGGCAGATATACGACCGCCGTGCCGTTCTTGTTGGTGGTGAGCGTGCCGTCGAAGACCTTGTCAAGGGTGCTTACTCCGTAGTATTCGGCCTCTGCGCCGGTGCGGAGCGTCGTCTTTTTGTTTTCGTCCACATCCCAAAGCCGCACGGTCACGGGGTAGTTCTTGTGCGGACACTTTTTAAAGCCGCCGTCGTCGTATGTGAAGGAATGGTAATAATCAAGTATGGGATATTTTATGTCGAGTATCTTTGCGCTTACGTCAAGCTCGCCTAAGAACTTCGCCGAGGCAGAGAGCTCCACGTCAAATTCAAGATTGCCCTCTATGCACTTGTCGCAGGCGTGGGTCCTGTCGGTGAAGTCCTTTTTCATCTCGGCCGTAAGCGTAAATCCGAACTGGGCCGTAAGCTTTGCCTCGCCTATCTTTTTACTGAACACGGCGACAGTCGGCTCAAGGGAGAAGCCGAAGAATATCTTTCCCTCAAGAGAGATGTCGCAGTCGCTAAGGGTCGGCTTCTGACTTCGGTTCTCGAAGGCGCCGCCCGTATACGCCCAGCCCAGAGCGGCGGAAACTCTCGCGTGGAAGCGAAGCTTTACCGTTGCTTCAAAGACGATGGAGGGCATTACGCTTATGCTTACTCCGGGCACGGGGGCGAATACCGCAGCCTCGGGCAGAAGCTCGAAGGTCTGCCGTCCCGTAGTGCCCGACAGATACGCGTCGAACTCCGCGTCAAGGGTGATCTTCGCCTCGACGTACTGCTCATTTGCGCTAAGATACAGCTTTATGTATGCCGTGAGCGTAACGGAGCCCTTCATGCTTAAGGTGATGTTCGGGGCGTTGTCGTCGAATACGTCCTTATCGCGCTTGAACTCCTTCTGAAGCTTAATGTCCTTCGTTATCTTGCCGTTTACGCCCACGTCAAGGTCGGATGCGGAAAGCGACGCCGTATCGGCAGTGGGGTCGTAGCCGCCCTCTATCTTTACAACGTCGAATACGTCCTCAAGGGCGATGGAGTCGTCCTCGGTGACGGTTACGGTACTGCCCGATTTTTCGATGGAGGCAAGCTTTAAAAGAAGCACGCTGCCGTCCGCGCCCTGAAGGGACAGTATGTCGCCGGTACCCAGGCCGAGAACGTCGTCCGTGGCGTTCGTTATGCGGTATGCGCCGCCGCCAAGATCGGTCACGACATTATGACTGCCGTCGCCCTCGACTATTGTTACGCCGGGGTTATATACGACGAAGTTTGTCTTTTTGTCGCCGTCAAGGTTCATAACGAGATCGGCGTCGTAATCATCGGCGGTGGAGCTTTCAAGAGCCTTCAT
>JAFOLN010000132.1 GCA_017419325.1 Clostridia bacterium | reverse complement strand
GTCGGCATGATCATCATGGCACTTTCCGGTGTGATGATCTATATTTTTGCACCTCAGATGATTGGGATCATGTCACCGGATCCGCGGATCAGGGCGCTTGGTACGCAGATCCTGCGGATCGAAGCTTTTGCAGCGCAGGCGAAATGGTGTTTTAGAACCGTGGTTCTAAAAAAGATTTTTTGTTAAAGCAGAAGTATCTGCTTATAAAATCTGCATTAAGCGGTTTTTAAGTCTTGGCAGTATGTCAGAACTTAGCGGGTGAGATTCTTCGCTTCGCTCAGAATGACATGGTGGAGGGTTCCTGCATTTGGGAGGCGGGGGCGACACCTCATCCGTCGCGCCGTCGGCGCGCCGCCTTCCCCCGGGGGGGAAGGCTTTTTTGGGGGTTCATAGACCCCGGGCAAAAACACACCCCGCCGGGGACGGCGGGGAATGACTTATCTCTGCTTTCTTAACTTCGGGTCCATGTAGTCTCTCAGACCGTCGCCGATGAAGTTCGCGCCGATGGCCACCGTGAATATGGCGATGCCGGGGAAGGCGGAGATCCACCAGTAGTTGAACGTCTCAACGCCGTCGGACACCATCGCGCCCCATTCGGGGATGGGGGGCTGTACGCCGAGGCCTAAAAAGCTTAAGCCCGAGAACATAAGTATGGCGTTGCCTATGTCGAGGGTCGCCATGACTATGAGGGGGCCTATGCAGTTCGGGAGTATCTCATGAAAGAGAATGCGCCCCTTTGACGCGCCCATGAGGGTGCTGGCCGTTACGTAGTCGTTGCCCTTTACCGAGATGACGACGCTTCGCGCGAGGCGGGCGTAGTTCGGCCACCATATAATGGCCATTGCCACCACGGAGTTTATGATGCTCGGCCCCATGGCCGCCGCAAGCACCATGGCGAGGATGAGCGGCGGGAACGCCATTATCATCTCCGAGATACGCATCATAATATCGTCCACAACGCCGCCGGCATAGCCCGCAACGGCGCCGAATATTATGCCTATGGCAAAGGCGAACACGACGGTTATGAGTCCCGCCGTTATGGATATGCGGCTGCCGAAGAGGACGCGGCTTAAAATATCGCGTCCGAGGCTGTCCGTGCCGAAGGCGTGATCCGCGCAGGGCGACAGGAAGCGCGCGCCCATATCCTGCTGAAGCGGGTCGTAGGGCGAGATGAGCGGAGCGATGAACGCAACGACTATCCATATAAGACAGAGCGCCATGCCCAGCTTGAATGTGAAATTCTTTTGTGCAAATATACCCTTAATCTCTGACATCTATGTTTTTTTCCTTCCGAGCTCGAATGAGCGCCCGCGCTTATCTGTATCTTACGCGCGGGTCGATTATGCCGTAAAGTATGTCTATTATAAGATTTACCACCACATAGGTAAGCGCGATGAGAAGCGATACGCCGCAGATCGCGGGGAAGTCCAGCGTTGTGGCCGACAGGTACGCGTACTGGCCTATGCCCGGCCACGCGAATATCTTTTCAACGAATACCATGCCGCCGAGAAGGTTGCAGAAACCCATGCCCGCAACGGTTATAACGGGGATGAGAGCGTTGCCGAGAGCATGCCCCCAGACCACCTTTCTCTCGGAAAGACCCTTTGCGCGGGCGGTGCGTATGTAGTCCTGGCTCATGACCTCAAGCAGGTTGCTTCGCGTCTGGCGCGTGATAAGGCCCATTGTGAAAAAGCCGAGCACCAAGGCGGGCAGGATTATATGCGACAGCGCGTCGCCGAATACCGGCCAGTTGCCCGTTATAAGCGCGTCCCATATATAGAGGCCGCTTCCGCCCTGGGGCACGCTCATGCGCGCGCTTATGCGTCCGGGGCCGGGGAACCAGCCGAGCCGGTAGAAAAAGACGTAGAGCACAAGGAGCGAGAACCAGAAGCTCGGTATCGATACGCCCGATATGGACACGGCTCTGAGCACCTGATCCGCGGGCTTGTTTCTGAACACCGCCGATATGACGCCGAACAGTATGCCAAGCACCACCGCCACCACCATGGCGAATATGGAAAGCTCAAGGGTAGCGGGGAAGTAGCGCTTTAAGTCCTCTATAACGGGCTGACCCGTGCGTATGGAGGTGCCGAGGTCGCCCTGAAGAAGCTGTTTTAAATATATGAAGTACTGCTCATATAGCGGCTTGTCAAGTCCCCATTTCGCCTCGAACGCGGCCACCGCCGCCGGGTCGTTCATCGCCGTCTGGCTCAGGTTCGCCGCAACGGGGCTGCTGGGAACGAGGTGCGATATGAGGAATACCAGAAGAGATACTCCTATGAGAAGCACTACCATGAGCGCAAGTCTTCGTCCTATATATCGAAGCAAAAGACGCCTCTCCTTTCAAAAAAGGTCAAATTTATATTTCGCGGCGCGTGAATGCCGCTTCGCGCGTCATGAAATACAAACCCGACGCCCGCGGGGGCGTGATACGCGCGCGGGGCGCGTATCACGGATGCGGACTTTAAATAATACTTATTTTACGTTCATCTCGGAAAGCTGGAGCTTAACGAGGTCGTTATAGATTACGTTGTCAACTCTGTCGCCAACCGCGAAGTTCTTCGGATGCTGTAAGAGGAACGCGTAGGGGCTGTCCTCGGCGGTGAGCTCCTGAAGCTGTCTTGAATACTCTGCGCGCTTCTCGGGGTCTGCCTCGCCGGAGATGAGCTCGCCCAGCTCTATCAGGTCCTCGTGGCCCTCTGCGCTCCAGTGTGCGCGGGCGCCTACCGTTGCGTCGGGGAGGACTGCCAGCTGGTTGTTTATGTCATAGTAGTCGGGGCTCCAGTGCATGATGAGGAACTGGCAGGTGCCTTCTCTGTAAGCGTCGATTACAACGCCTATCTCGCCCGTCTCTATCTTTACGTTTATGCCGATCTTAGCAAGGTCGGATGCTATCTTCTGAGCCATGGTGGGCCACTTTAAGCCTTCGGTGTCGTAGTTTGCCGTGGTGAGCACTACGTCGAAGCCGTCAGCGTAGCCTGCCTCGGCCATAAGAGCCTTTGCGGCTTCAACATCGGTGTAGTTCACGTCTCTCGTAAGACCGCCGACGAAGTTCTCGGGAATGAAGGAAAGGGGAAGAGTTGCGCCTTCGCCGCAGAGGTCTAAAAGCTCCTGATAGTTGATTGCGAGACGTACTGCCTGCTGTACCTTCGGGTCAGCCATGGGGCCGCCGATTGCGGGGTCGTTGTTCATGAGAAGGAAGCTTATGAGGGAGGTCTGGCCGTTTATGATGGTGATGCCTTCCTTCATGGAGCCGTCCTCGTTCATGAGCTGCTTTATGTTGTCTGCGTTGAGGGTGAAGGCGATGTCTATCTCGCCCTTCTCAAGCGACTGTATCTGAGTGTTGGAGTCGGGTATTTCCTTTATGATGTAGGTGTCTACATTGCCGCACTCGCCCCAGTAGTTGGGGTTCTTCTTTAATACGAGCTCAACGCCCTGCGTCCAGCTTTCAAGGATGTAGGGGCCGCTGCCCGCGGAGTTCGCGTCGAGCCAGGTGCGTGCGGTATCCGCGGAAGCCGCGTCCTCGGCGTCGGTGCCGCCGTGCTCCTTGACTACCTCGCTGTCGAGGATAGCGAAGGCGTTGGATGCAAGCTTCGTTAAGAACGATGCGTCGGGCTTGTCCAGCGTGATGATTACGGTGAAGTCGTCGGGCGCTTCAACGGAAACTATGCCCTCGGCGTTCGGGGTGTTGTTGGACTTTAAGTTCTTTACTCTGTTGATGGTGAACACTACGTCCTTCGAGGTGAGCTGATTGCCGCTTGAGAAGTATACGTCCTGTCTTAAAGGCAGAGTGTATACGGTGCGGGTCTCATCGAGGCTCCAGTCTTCGGTCGCAACCGAGGGCTGGGGTTCGGACAGGTTGTCGCCGGTGATTCGGAACATCATGTCGTACGTTGCGTAGCAGATCATGTTGCCGAAGATCTCGTACATCTGGCCGGGGTCGAGCGTCTTTAAGTCGGACGCGAGACCGATTACTACGGTGTTCTCCGTGGCAGCCGCGTCAGCGCTGCCGCCGCCTTCGCCGTCGTTTTTGTTCGAGCTGCAGCCTGCGAACACGGCGAGCACGAGAAGGCATGAGAGAACAAGACAGATAAGTCTTTTTTTGTTCATATTTTTCCCTCCAAAATTTTTTACTTTCTTTATCCACACGGCCTTAGCCGTATAAATGACATGATACAAAGTGACCCGGCTCGTATTCCTTCAAAACGGGGGCCTCGCGCATGCATTTTTCGCCCGCCTCGGGGCAGCGCGTCTTAAAGGGGCAGCCCTCTATCTTCTGGGTGGGGCTCGGTATGTCGCCCGAAAGGAGCTTTCGCTCTCTTGAGAGCGCCGGGTCGGGGATGGGTATCGCGGAGATGAGGGCGCGGGTGTAGGGATGGAGCGCGCGGTCGTATATAAGGTCGGACGGGGCAAGCTCCACTATCCTTCCGAGGTACATTACGGCGATGCGCCCGCAGCAGTGCTTTACGACGCTTAGGTTATGCGATATGAAAAGATACGTAAAGCCGAACTGCGTCTGAAGGTCGGAAAGAAGGTTAAGTACCTGCGCCTGAATCGATACGTCCAGCGCGCTTACGGGCTCGTCGCAGACGATGAGCTTGGGCTCAAGCGCAAGGGCGCGGGCGATGCCTACGCGCTGCTTCTGACCGCCGCTCATTTCGTGGGGGTACCTTGAGAGGTACGCTCTCGAAAGACCCACCATGTCGCAAAGCTCGGCGGCTCTCTTCTGCCGCTCGTCGGGGGTAAGAAGCTTGTGTATCGCGAAGGGCTCGCAGAGTATGTCGCGGACTCTCAGGCGCGGATTAAGGCAGGACGAGGGGTCCTGAAATATCATCTGCGTTTTTTTTCTGAAGTCGCGAAGCCTCTGACCCTTTAGGGTGGTCGCGTCCTCGCCGTCGAAGGTTATGCTGCCGGAGGTGGGCGGGTAGAGGTTCAGTATTGTCTTTCCGAGCGTCGATTTTCCGCAGCCGCTCTCGCCCACGAGGCCGAAGGTCTCGCCCTCTCTTATGGCGATGGTCACGCCGTCCACGGCCTTAAGGCTCTGCTTTTTGCCGTGGGAGTCCTTTACCGTGAAATACTGCTTTAAGTCCTTCGTTTCAAGGAGCGTTTTTACGTTCTGTTCACTCATGCGTTTTCCTCCGTTTCGTCGGAGAATAAGAAGCAGCGCACCATGCGTCCGTCGCCGCATTTCGTAAGGCGGGGAGCCTGCGCGGCGCATTTTTCCGTTGCGCGGGCGCATCTCGGGTGGAAGCGGCAGCCCTTCGGCATTTTGTCCGCGTCGGGCACCATGCCCTCGATGGATTCGAGGCGCTCCTTCTTTTTGTCGAGCATCGGGATGGCGTTCAGAAGCCCCTTCGTGTAGGGGTGGCGGGGGTCTGAGAAAAGCTCTGCCGTGGGCGCGCTTTCGACTATCTGACCCGCGTACATTATAACGACGCGGTCGCAGGAGTCGGCCACGATGCCCAGGTCGTGGGTTATCATCATGATGCTCATGTTGATTTTTTTCTTTAAGTCCTTCATAAGCTCAAGTATCTGAGCCTGAATTGTCACGTCGAGCGCCGTGGTGGGCTCGTCGGCTATGAGAAGCGACGGGTTGCAGGCGAGGGCTATGGCTATCATTATGCGCTGGCGCATGCCGCCCGACATCTGATGCGGGTATTCCCTGAGGCGCTGCTGGGGCGCGGATATGCCGCAGAGCTTCAAGAGCTCCAGCGCGCGCGCCTCGGCCTCCTTCTTTTTCATCCCCAGATGGAGCATGAGCGGCTCCATTATCTGTTTGCCGCACGTCTGTATGGGGTTTAAGGACGTCATCGGCTCCTGAAAGATCATGGCGATCTTGTTGCCGCGCAGCTTCTCAAGGGCGCGGCGGTTCAGAGCGAGAAGGTTCTCGCCCTCGAAGATAATCTCGCCGCTTACGTGCGCCGAGTGCTGCGGCAGAAGTCCCATAACGGCAAGGGAGGTCACAGACTTTCCCGAGCCGCTCTCGCCTACGACGCCTAAGGTCTCGCCGCGCTTTAATTCTATATTTAATCCTTTAATGACATTGACCCTGCTCTTTGAGCCGCCGAAGCTCACGTCAAGGCC
>JAFOLN010000018.1 GCA_017419325.1 Clostridia bacterium | reverse complement strand
GTGGTCGCGCCTATTATCTGCACCTCGCCGCGGGACAGCGCCGGCTTTAAGATGTTGCCCGCGCTCATGGAGCCCTCGGCGTCACCCGCGGACACCATATTGTGCACCTCGTCTATCATGAGGATGACGTTCTTCGACTCCTTTATCTCGTCTATAAGGCCCTTTACACGCCCCTCGAACTGTCCGCGGAACTGCGTCTTTACAACGAGAGCAGTAAGGTCCAGAAGGAATATCTCCTTATCCATAAGCTTGGGCGGCACGTCGCCCGCCACTATGCGCTGGGCAAGCCCCTCGGCTATGGCCGTCTTTCCCACGCCCGGCTCGCCTATAAGGCAGGGGTTGTTCTTCGAGCGGCGATTGAGTATCTGTATCACGCGGCGAAGCTCCGCGTCTCTGCCCACTATTTTGTCAAGCTTTCCGTCCTTCGCAAGCTGCGTAAGGTTCACGCAGTACGTTTCAAGGTGCTTGCGCTTTGAGGCCTTCGCCTTCTGCCGCGTGCCGGACGCCGCGCCCTCTCCCGCGCCCTGTGAGCTGCCCGCTCCGGGGGCATAGTCGTTTACCTTCACGTCGTCGTCGCCCGTTATGCGGATTATCCCGGGCTCGGGCTCGTCCTCACCCTCGCCGTCCGGGGCGCCCAGCGCGTCGGACTGAGGTCTTAAGGAGTCGAGGATGTTCGATATGAAGTCGTTTCCCTCGCCGTCCTCGCCGCCTATAAATTCGGCAATCTCAGACGACATATTCTCTATGTCCTCGTCGGTCATGCCCATTCTTTCGAGAATCTTATCTATATTTCCTATTTTAAGCTCCTTTGCACACTTGATGCAGAGGCCCTTATTCTCCGGTTTTCCGTTTTCAAACACCGTCATGAAAACGACGGCAGGTCTTTTTTTGCATCTGTAACATGTCATACGATATCCTCCTTGCCCGACGCCTTCTTCCGGTCGAGCTCTTTCTTCTGCGTATAGAACTGCTTTGCATAGCCTGCGAACGCGACGGCCGCCATGGCCACTACCACGATAAGTATCACGTTCTTCCAGAGCACGTCTATATTAAACACAAGGAACGCCGCCGTTGCGATGTAGAACAGCACCGAGGCCACCTTGCCGAAAATATTCGAGCTTACAACGTAACCCTTTTTGTAAAGTATGCTGCCTCCTATGACCTGAAGCCCCTCCTTCACAAGATAGAAAATGAGGAACCACAGCGGCAGCACCTTCGCTATGACGAGACACAAAACGGCCGAAATCTGCAAAAGCTTGTCCGCAAGCGGGTCGAAAAGCTTGCCGAAGTCGGTTATCAGATTATACTTTCGTGCAATCCTTCCGTCGAGAAAGTCAGTAAAGGCCGCAAGAGCATATATGAATGCCGCCCACAGCATACTGTGCTCTATCGGAGCGAAAAACACATAAATAAAAACGGGTATCATTATCATTCTGAGTATCGTCAGAACATTCGGCACGTTTAATATCTTCATATCATCACCATAAACCATAAAATAAAAAATATAATTACAAAATCATTAAAATTCGGTTAAAAGAAACCGTTAGCTATTACATTGTTGTAATAGAATATCTTAAATATATACGTTTCGTTTATCATCTCCCGGTTTATCGCGGGATCGGGACTTGCCGACATCATCATTCCGATGAACGAAACGAGCAGGCAGAAGAGGAACACGAAAAGCGTTCCCTTTACTATGCCGAGGATAAGCCCGAGACCGTGGTTTATCACTCCCAGCCCCGGAAGCTTGAATATTGCGTCTATTATCGCGATTATTATGCGGCATACAAGCAGCACCGCCAGAAATACAACGATTATCGCCGCCACCTCGGAGAAGGTGAAGGAGATGCGCGAGGTTATCGCGTCCATCGTATTCTGAAGCGGGTCCGTGCCGCCGAAGGACGTTGTGTTCGGCGTAAGCTGCGGCACTATGGACTTTACGTTCGCAATGAACTGGTCGAACGCCGCTCTTGCCGTGCTTATCTGCTCGTTCGAGGCCACCATATTGTCGAGCATGGCGACTACCCTGCTGTGCATGAACTTTTCGTCTATCCACGCGGCCACGGACTCATAGTACATCTTTGTCACAACGAAGGCGACTATAATCGCCGCGAAGCCGAGAAAGGCCTTTACAAAGCCCTTTCGCCAGGATGCGATCACCGCCCACAGGAATATGACCGCAGTTATTATATCCAAAGCTATACTCATGGTCACGCCTCCTTTTATATAAGATCAGTAATCTATCTTCTCAACGTGGGAAAGACCCAGCGCGTAGATGTTGTTCGACTCGTCCATTAAAACATTCCTTGTGTTCGAATCGAGCTGCACCTCGGCCTGGAGATTGCCGCGCCAGTCTACGACTATAAGCTCGTTGTCCGCCGTGTAGAGGAATACGCAGGAGTTGTTCGTAAGCACCTTCTTTACGGCGGCGTCGGGCTTGTATGAGCCGCGAAGGTCGCCGGAGTTGTTTACGATGACCAGCTCGCCGTTGTCGCCGCTGGTGTCCGAGCCTATGACGGCGCAGGCGTAGCCCGACTGGGACAGGTCGGCTAAATACGGGATGTTGCCCTCGAAGGAATACTCTCCCACTACCCTGCCGTTCGGTCTGAAGAAGATAAAGCCTCCCGAATGGAGCACGGCGATGAGATTGTTCTCCTTATATTCCACCCTTAACGGAATCTCTCCGACTATATCGTATCTCGCCACGGGCTCGTCCTTCGTTATGTCGAAGAAGGACACGCCGCCCTTTAAGCTCTCGCTCTCCGTGTCGATGTACGCCGCCGCCATGCGCCTGTTGTTCGGCGAAAGCTGAAGGTCAACTATGTTGTCCTTCGCAACGTAATACTGATATATTATCTGATGGTTGCTTCCGAAGTCGGTTATAACGCCCCGGTAGCCCGTTATCTTCGTAAGGATGCTGTATCCCCCGCCGCGGGAAAGGCGCGCGGTGAGTATGCTGCCATCCACGGTCTGGGACGACTCCACCTCCGTGCCGGAGATGACCGTGTAGCCCTGTCCGAGATAGTCGTATGCTATGACGTAGCGGTCGTTCTTCTCAATCTGGATGTCCGAGAAGGTGCGCGAGGCCACAAATGCGTCGCCCTTGTTGGGGCGGCGTATGCGCACGCCTTCGCTCGAGCCTATGACGAGGCCGCCCTTGTACATGGCGTACTTGTTCTCCGGCTCGTAGGTAAAGTCTATCGTGCTTATGTCCTCGCCGCGAATGGACGCGCCGAAGTTGTCGAACGTATATTTTATATTCGATACGGTAAACAGATCCCCGAAGCGGATGAGCAGCACAACTATTATGAAGATTATGCCGAAAAGCACCAGCCTGTTGCGGTTCTTTTTCGCCTTTTGGGCGCGCTTCTCCCTCTCGGCCTGTATGTTGCGCCTTTTTCTTATAACAGGCCGTTCTCTTCTTCTGTATTGCGGATCGTCGGGGTCTATGATACCTCTTTTTCTTAAATCATCCTGCATTTATTAACACCTTGTCTGAATTCATGCGCCGCGCCTTACAGGGGATAATCGATCTTTGTAAGATAAAGCCCGTGGGGAGGGAGCGTAAGTCCCGCGCGGCGTCTGTCCAGCGAGAGAAGTATGTCCTCCACCTCGCGCGGCTCAATTTTGCCGCGCCCCGCTTCCACCAGCGTTCCCGCCATTATCCTCACCATGTTGTATAAAAAGCCGTCGGCGTATACGGTAAATTCTATAAGATTGTCTTTCTTTGCCACATTGAAATACTTCACCGTGCGAACGGTGGTCTTTGCCTGGGAGCCCTTGGCCATGCACGACGTAAAATCGTGGGTGCCCGTAAAGTATCCCGCGGCCTCGGCCATCCTTTCAGCGTCAAGCCCGCCGTATCTGTAATGATACACGCGGCCGCGAAGGAACGGGTCTGCGAATGGCCCGCAGTGGAGCCTGTATGTGTACTCCTTTCCGATGCAGGAGTACTGGGCGTGAAAATCCGGGGGCACATCCTCCGCGCCAACGGCTCGTATGTCGCCAGGCAGCCTGAAGTTAAGGGCGTATGGCAGCCTGTCGGCGGCTATCCTGCTTTCCGTAAGGAAGGACGCGCAGTATATCCGCGCATGGACGCCCGCGTCGGTGCGCGAGCAGCCGTAAAGCTTTACGGGTTCCTCCATAAGCCCGGACACGGCGTCCGTTACGACGTCGCAGACGGACAGCGCGTTTTTCTGGCTCTGCCAGCCGTGGTACGCGGCGCCGTCGAAGGTGAGCCACAGCCTTATGTTTCGCTTCTCCAAAGCCTCAAAGCCTCCATCCGATGTCGATGAAATTGAACGCTATAAGCCCCGCGCATACTATCACGGTTATCACAACCGCAATGTAGTCAAGGGAGGTGGTCTTTAAGACTCTCATGCGCGTTCTGTTCTCGCCGCCGTGGTAGCAGCGGCATTCCATTGCCGTTGCAAGCTCGTCCGCGCGCTTGAAGGCCGAAACGAAGAGCGGCACGAGTATGGGCACAAGCGCCTTTGCCCTCTTTAAGAGGCTTCCCGTCTCAAAATCGGCTCCGCGCGCCTTCTGCGC
>JAFOLN010000131.1 GCA_017419325.1 Clostridia bacterium | reverse complement strand
TTGAGGGATTCTACGGCACCCGCCGCCGCTTCGAGCGCGTGGGCAAGATAACCGGCGCCGACATAATAGACGATTACGCCCACCACCCCACCGAGATACGCGCAACGCTTACCGCGGCGAAGTCGATGAACTACGATAAGATTTACTGCGTGTTCCAGCCGCATACGTTCTCGCGCACCATAGCGTTCTTTGATGAATTTATAGACGCGCTGAAGATCGCCGACGTGACTGTCTACGCGGAGATATACCCCGCGCGGGAGAAGAACCTCACGGGCATATCCTCCTACGACCTTGCAATCCGCGCGGAGAACGGGCTTTACTTCCAGAGCTTTGAAATGATAGCGCGCTACCTTAAGTCCGTCGTAAAGGAAAACGACCTTGTTATAACGATGGGCGCAGGCAATGTGTATGAAATATACGAAATGCTACTTGGGAAGAAATAATAATAAACGTTCACGGCGGGCGCTTTTAAGAGACGCCCGCCTTTTTTTGTTGAATTGACCGCGCCGGGCGGCGGCGGTATAATAATCCGAAAAAACGAGGAAGCTATCAGGAGCATTAACTCTTATGGCCGCGGGGTCGGCTTAATCTGTGTTAAAGGAGAAAGCGTATGGGAGACTTATCAAAACTGCCCAATATAGGACGGGCGCTTGAAGAGCAGCTTATCGGCGTCGGGATAAATACCGCCAAGGAGCTTAAAAAGACCGGCTCCCGCGCGGCATGGCTGAAGATTCTTAAAACGGACGACTCGGCCTGCTTTAACCGCCTTCTTTCATTGGAGGGAGCCGTGCGGGGCATAAAGAAAAGCTTGCTTTCCGATGAAACAAAGGCGGAGCTTAAAGCGTTTTATCATGAAAATAAGAGGCGCTGAATTCCCGTCTTGAAAATTGGTTCCCGGCGGACGCGGCGAAAGCCGAAACGAAAAAACGGGCGTGACCCGCTTCGGCCGCGCCCTTTTCATAACCCGGCTTCGTTCGCCGTCTTCGCCTTACGCAAGCCCTTTACGGCGGGCGGGCAAATTTATGGCGAAAAACGTCAAAAAGTTTTTGTCAAATCACTTCACTTGTCTTAAATCCGATTGACTTAATAATTATCGAATGATATAATCAATCAGTAAATATTAACGCTTTTGAGGTAATAAATGCAGGATGTCTTAAGTTTTGACGCCGAACTTTGGGAAATACTGTCGGTATTCCTTTTGTCCATGATACCCGTATTCGAGCTTCGCGGCGCTATACCGCTCGCGGCGGGACTTGGAATGCCGTTTCCGGAAAGCTATATACTGTGCGTTATTGGCAATATGATACCGGTACCCTTTATAATGCTTTTTGCCCGCGCCATTCTGAAATGGCTTAAACGCTTCCCCAAATTCGAGCGTTTTATTTTATGGATAGAAAACAAGGTCGAAAAAAACAAAGGGCGTATACTTAAATACTCAGTCTTCGGGCTTATCGTTTTTGTAATGCTCCCCCTGCCGGGCACCGGCGCATGGACGGGAGCGCTTGTTGCGACTTTTCTTGATATGCGCCTTCGCACCGCCATCCCCTGCATACTTATAGGCGTAATCATTTCGGGGCTCATAATGAGCGGTGTATCATACGGATTTCTTGGCTTTCTTGATTTTATTAAGTAAATAATTATGTGCATAACACATATGAGGAGGAATTTTTAAAAATGTCAAAGAGAATGATTTTCACATCGGAATCGGTTACCGAGGGCCATCCCGACAAGGTGTGCGACCAGATCGCCGACAGCGTGCTGGACGCCATAATCGAAAAGGATCCCACGGCGCGCGTTGCGTGTGAGGTCGCCGTTACGACGGGTCTCGTGCTCGTTATGGGCGAGATAACCACCAGCGCAAATATAGATATCCCCAAGCTTACAAGAAACGTAATCGCCGACATCGGCTACAAGGACAAGCGCTGGGGCTTCGACGCAGACACCTGCGCGGTAATCACCTCCATCGACGAGCAGTCTCCCGACATCGCAATGGGCGTTGACCGTGCAAGCGAAGCAAAAGAGGGCAAGGACACCGACGATCAGGGCGGCGCAGGCGACCAGGGCCTTATGTTCGGCTACGCGTGCGACGAGACTCCCGAGCTTATGCCCCTTCCCATCTCTCTCGCTCACAGACTTGCAAAGCAGCTTACGAAGGTTCGTAAGGACGGCACTCTTTCCTACCTCGGCCCCGACGGCAAGACTCAGGTGACCGTTGAATACGAGGACGACAAGCCCGTTCGCATAAACACCATCGTTGTTTCCTCTCAGCACAGCGCTGACGTTTCCCTCGACAAGATCCGCGAGGACGTTATAAAGTACGTTATCGAGCCCATCGTTGACAAGAAGCTCATGGACAAGGATACCCGCGTATTCGTAAATCCCACCGGACGCTTCGTTGTGGGCGGCCCCGAGGGCGACTCCGGCGTAACCGGCAGAAAGATAATCGTTGACACCTACGGCGGCTACGCACGTCACGGCGGCGGCGCGTTCTCCGGCAAGGATCCGACGAAGGTTGACAGAAGCGCGGCATACGCTGCACGCTACATAGCAAAGAACATCGTTGCGGCAGGCCTTGCTTCCCGCTGCGAGGTTCAGATAGCTTACGCCATCGGCGTTGCAAAGCCCGTATCTGTGCTCGTTGAGACCTTCGGCACGAACAAGATACCGCAGGACAAGATCGAGGAGCTTGTTGACAAGCATTTCGATCTCCGTCCGACCCAGATTATAAAGACTCTCGACTTAAGAAAGCCGATATACAGAAACCTCGCGGCTTACGGTCATCTCGGAAGAGAAGAGCTGGGACTTAAGTTCGAGCAGACGGACAAGGCCGACATACTCGCAAAGGAAGCCGGCTTAAAGTAAGAAAAACGATATTCACAGCTCCGAAGCGCCTCCGCTTCGGAGCTTTTTTCATTCGGTCCTGTAAATTTCCCTCCCGATATGATAAAATCGGTATAGACAGACAAAAACAATTCGGCGGAGGTCACGCCTATGGAAAAACTCGAAAAATTAAGCGGTACTGTAAGCGACATTCTCTTTCAGAACGAGGAAAACGGCTACGTCGTTTGCGAGGTCGCCCTTCCCGACCGCGACGTCGTTATGGTGGGCACAATGCCCTGTCTCATGGTGGGCGAGGGCATAACCGCCGAGGGCGTATACGTAAACCACGCCTCCTACGGAAAGCAATTCAAGGTCACGTCCTGCGAGCGCACGCTCCCCTCGAACGAGAATGCCATGCGCATGTTTTTAGCCTCGGGCGCGATAAAGGGCATAGGCGAGGTGCTGGCGGGGCGCATAGTCGATGAGTTCGGCGAGGCCGCCTTCGACATCATAGCCGACTCCCCCATGGCGCTTGCGTCAGTGCAGGGCATAACGAAGAAGAAGGCCGAGGAGATAAGCCGCGTATTCAACTACCGCATGGGCATAAAGCGCGTGATGGAGGAGTTCTCGAAGCTGGGGCTCACGCCGGAGCAGGCCGTGGCGGCCTATTCGGTATACGGAAACGACGCGCCCATGCTCGTGCACCAGAACCCCTACATCCCGTGCCGCCCCGGCATTGACGTAAGCTTTGACGCCGCCGACAGGATAGCGCGGGATATAGACTTCGACCTCGGCGACAGGCGGCGCGTCCGTGCCGCCGTCATACATATACTGACCCACAACCTGCAAAACGGCCACACATACATA
>JAFOLN010000130.1 GCA_017419325.1 Clostridia bacterium | reverse complement strand
ATTGGTAAGATCGTAGACCTTGCCGGTATCCGCCGTTTTCTGGCCGGAGCCGTCATATATGTTGCCCCATTTTTTAAGGAGCGCGCCGAAACCGAGGCGCATGCCTCCGGGAATCTCCTCGATGCTTAAATTAAAGCCCTTTATGTTTATATTCGTAAGCAGAGAGCCTATTATGGGGAGCTTGAAGTCCGCTCCGTCCATGGTGGGAGTGATGTTGTAATCGGGCGTTTCCTGCGGGTTTTCTTCAACGAAATACTTGCCGGTATTGAGCGGCGCATATATTGTATGCTGAAGGGTATCGGGCGTAACGGTGTTAAATCCCGTTATATTGCCGTTCGCGTCCAGAACAGGTTCCTCGGCTGTACCGTTGCCTATGACGCGGTCGGTGGTTATCCGAACGTAAAGCAGGTCGGAATCGCTGTACTGGTTCCTGCGTCCTTTTGCAAGCGCCGCAGACGCGGTCCATACGGAAGCGTCGTTTTTGTCCTGTTTACCTTCCACGACGTACTTTTCCGAATGAGTGGTGGGGTCGATAACTATGAACTCAAGGCTTTCCACCTTTTCATATCTCGTTTTTCCGTCGCTGTCGATATAAGGCACGCCCTGAGCCGGGTCATATCCGCGGTAGTTTATTGTTGCCGTCCAATATGCAATGTCGTCGGCTATAAGTATCCTGCTGCTGTATACCTGATTTACGTCGCAGTTTACGACCGACTCAACGTAGGGGCCGCCGAGATCCTTTGTCCTTAAGACTGTTTTGCCTATATTTATTTGGGATGTGCCGCTTGTGCTCAGGCTTATGTCCTTATATTCCGTGTTGCCGCCGCCTCTTAAGGCAATACGCACACAGGTTGAGTCAGCGGCATAAAATGGCATGGTGGTCAGACTGCCGTTGTCGTCGGTTATGCCGTAATGGAGAGAGTCGACAACGACGAACGTATTCTTCGCCGGATACCAGGCGGTATTTACCGCGTCGTTGGAATTTAAGCTGTATTCGCAGTATACGGTGCCGGAAAGCACATAGGGCGTTGAAACCGCTGATTTTGCTTCAAGATATACTACGTTTTCGCTTTTCAGCGCACGGGACTCAAAGGGGAAGTCGTTCTGCGAGTAGGACACCTTTGAAAATACGGGTTTCCACACGGGAACATACTTCTGATTATTCGTCTTAGCGGAAAGCGTATAATATTTGTTTAAATCAAACGTGCCGTCATCGCTTGTAGCGATGATATAGTCCGTATATTGTCCGTTCACCTCGCTCGGACAGGTGAACACGCCCTGCGCGGTATCAAAATCCTTCAGATTTGCAGTGGGTACTCGTACTATGAGGCGCATATCCTCACGCTCTGAAAATACCGGAGCGAGTGTCGTGTTCGCATCCGTTATGCTCATGCTCACATACTCCGCGTCGCCCTTTCGGTTGTATGTTATGCCTGTGTCGGAGTTATTAAAGCCCTTCCAGATGTACTGATTTGTATAATCGGGCGTTATCTTTGCTCCTATGGAAATATAGTCGCCCAGATGCAGGTTATACTTGCCGGAGGTGTTGTCCGAAAAAGGAGCTTTGGCGGTAATATCGGCTCTCGCGTCCTTTGTCACCGTAACGGTCGCGTCTATATTTGAAAGAATGGGCTGAACCGTAAACGCACCCTTAAGTCCGTGGTCGCCGTTTTTTATATATCTTATATACGAATCATATCCGCGTAAAAAATCCTCGGTAAGCTCAAAGCTTGCGCTCGTGCCGTTGGACTTGACTCCGCTTATACGCCATTTAGCGCCGTCGGGGCTGATAAGATTTATACCCGATATCCTTACGAGGGGATGCGCTTCTATGTTTTTAAGGGAAACGGTTATCATTTCCCCGGTATGGGTAACGAGCGTGCCCGTGCCGGTGTTTGATGCGTTTTCAAGCACGGTGTCACACTTGTTCTTATATTCGTTTATGGCGGTCGCGCTGACCCGTTCGCCGTTCTCGTTTATAAACTGCACGGGTTCTGCGCCCATAAGGGAGACCTCGAAGGGACGAAGCACGGGCTTTATCGAATAGAGATTCAGCTTGGGGCTCCTTGCAAGAAAAGCGCCGGAGCGTCTGAGCTCAAAGCCTACGTAGCCCGCGAACTTGTCGTTTACAAAATACGTGCTGGTCGTTCTGCCCCATCTGTCGTCATCAATGCTTGCGATTTCCTTCCAGTCGTCGCCGTTCCAGTTATATACCCACGTATACGCCCAGCAGGGCTTGCTGGAGGAAAGCGACCAGTCTATCTGCCAGCCGCTGATGCCGCGCTTGTTGCCGGCGTTAAAGTAGTTGAAATACTGCCAGTTGGTATATGAATCGTACATGCTTCCCGTGGTCTCTATCTCCCAGTGGTCGTTTACCCACTTGGAATGGCCGGAGGCGATGCGCTGATCTTTTGCGCATGCGGAAAGATCCATGGCAGGGCCCACCTCAACGCTGGAGGTGCTGTATGCAGCCTGAAGCGTGGCGGAGGCTTCATCCTCGGGCAATGAAGAAGAATCGAAGCTCTTGTCACCGGGAGCGATTATGCCCACGGCTTCGCTTTGGTCGCCTATAACGCAGCCGGAGGGGGAGGAGAGCTTTATTTTAAAGCTTACCGGCTCCGTAAGGCCGTCGCTTCGCACGGGGATGTTTACATGGCGTTCCTTTAAGCCGAAGGGGAACTGGAGCTTTGAATGCACCTCGGAGTAATTGTCGCCCTTAACGGCGGTAATGTCCTCCGTGTCGATATAAAGCTCGAATACATTCGAAATGTCGCCGGTGCGCTCCACGTAAACGGTGATAAAGCCGTCCTCGGGATGATATTCGGCGGCGCTGAACTGTACGGTGGAGGGAACGTATTCCTCATCGTCGATGATGTTCAGAGTAAAGCCGCTGTAGCCTTCGGAAACGAGGGCGTTCTCCTCGGCGGAAAGCTTAAGGAAAGCGCGGCGGTCGCCGTCGCTGTCGTAGTTGTTTTTGGGAGTTATCTCAATGTATTTCTCGGTCTCGCCCTCGGCGAAGTCAATTACGAGATACGCGCTTTGAAGAGCCTCGTCAAGCTCCTCCTGGCGGTTAGTAAGATAGGGAGCGTTTAACTTCGCGTCTCCGCCGCTCATGGGCGTTTTGTCGCTCTCAAGTCCCGTGGCGTTGGCCTTCGCCTCCAAAAGAGACATGGAGCCTGTGGTTACCTCACCGTCCGGGGCAGACACAACGACAGGCTCGGAGGTCTCTCGAACGTCCGAGACAGAAGCGTCATCCGCTGTATCCGCGCCGTTTGCGTCGTCGACCGCGTCTTCGGAGGGCGCATCGGCGTCCGTCACATCGCCTGATTCGTCCTGAGCGTCGGACAAATAAGACTCGGGCGCCGTTTCGGCTATCGCGTCCATCTCGCTTTCAAGCAGCGCCTCGGCGATATTCTGCGCCTCGTTTCCTATCTCGGCCATCTGCTCATCCGTAAGCTGCACTTCCGCGTTCGGGTCAATGCTGCCGTCAACGATGGCGTCGGAGTAGTTGTATTCCTCTATGGCGTCCTCGTTTTCAAGCATTACATCGAGCATGGACTTGCTTTGGCGGGCATTTTCAACTTTTCCTTCAAAAAGTCCCGCGTCAAAAAGGCTGACGGTGTAATCCTTCCCGTAGGAAGCCGTCTGACCGAGCATGGTAAGACGCACCTTTGCCGCATCTGACGCGTCGCCTCGGCGCGCTATCTTTAAAAGATAGCCGTGTCCGGACGACTCGTAAAGCTCGGCGCCGCCAGAGGCAAGATAGAACATGCCGTCGGTCACGATGCTTTCGTCAATCTCGGTCTCCGGTAAATACTCGGGCGCATCCTGCGCGAATGCGATGGGCTGAACGGCGATGACAAGCATAGCCGCCGCAAGGATAAAGCTGAGAAGCTTCCTTGTCTTTTTTTTCATGTGAAATCACTCCCCGCAGATAAACTTAATCAATCTCTTAACAGTTTTTTCAGGCCTGCCGCCAGACCCTGCTGGGATAGGGGATACATCTTGAACTCGCGCTCTATTGCGCGCCGGGACTCGCTTTTTATGTTTATAAGGCTGTGGAAGGAGGGGTTAAGCCACACGGAATGGGGATACCTTTTCTTTATGCGCCTGAGCCACTCGAGGCCGCTGGAGTTTTCGCCCGCATCGTAGCTGTAATAGCTGCGAAAGTCAAGCTCGTCCAGCGACATGAATGCGTCGCCCACCAATATAACCTTATAGTCCGAGGAAATGTTTTTGAGCACGCGCTCGGTTTTTATGAACTTTGTGGGATCAAGGGTGGGATCCGTATACAGCCGCGCATAAACGCAGTTGTGGAAGTAATACACCTTCAGATCCTTGAAATGGTTGCTCTTCGTGGCCGCCTGGAACAGCATGCTGCAGAGCCTGCTGTAATACTCCATGGAGCCGCCGGAGTCTATAAGCAAAAGAAGCTTTACGGTGTTCTTTCTCGGCCTTCCGTATACTATCTTAAGATTGCCCGCATTGTCAGACGTTTCGCGCACAGTCTGATTTATGTCGAGCTCGGTCTTCGGCGCGTCTATGCGCGACGAATACTGTCTTAAAAGCCTGAAGGCCATAACGAACTGGCGCGTGTCGAGGGTATTGTCGTCGCTCCAGTCGCGGTATCTTCGCTGGCCCGCAACGGCCATAGCGCCGCCGTGACGTCCTTCTCCCGCGACTCTTATGCCCACGGGCGCCGCGCCGTTGTGACCGAAGGGGCTTACGCCTCTCGTGCCTACCCAGAACTTGCCCTTGTTATGCTCCTTTTTCTGCTGGGTAAGACGCTCTTTTAGCATCTCTTCCATGCGCTCAAGCGTAAGGTCCTCAAGCCACGCGGAACGCTTATGGTTGATCTCCGTCGTCTTGACCTGGGGACGGCTCAGCCATTTTAAGAATTCGGGCGGTATCTCGCCCGGGAAGGGAACGTCCTTGAAATAATCGAGGAAAGCCGCGTCGAACTTGTCGAAATTCGACTCCGTTTTAACGAGGATGGAGCGGCAGAGATAGTAAAATCCCGTAAAGCTCGACCCGCCCAGCCCCTTGTCGAGAGCCTCGGTGAGCGTCATCCATTCGTTCAAAGAAACGGGAAGCCCGCGCGATTTCAACAGGTAAAAGAAAGGTTCAAACACAAAAAAACCTCCAATATCAGCCGAGTTTCGCGTGCATCAGGTCGATATCCTCATTTTTCTTCAGAAGCACGCCGGCAAAGGGTATCGTTTCGCGTATCTTGTCGTCGGGGATGCCCGCCGCCCTTATTGCGGCAATCCAGTCTATGACCTCGGAGGTCGAGGGCTTCTTCTGTATGTCGGGGATGGAGCGAATCCAGTAGAACGCCTCCATAACGTGGGTGAGGATGTTCTCCTCAAGATCGGGATAGTGTACCTTCACTATCTCGCGCATGAGCTCCTCGTTCGGGAACTCGATGTAATGGAATATGCAGCGGCGAAGGAAAGCGCCGGGCAGCTCCTTTTCCGCGTTTGAGGTTATAATAACTATGGGGCGGTGCTTTGCCTTTACGGTTCTGCCCGTCTCGGGGATGTAGAATTCCATCTTGTCAAGCTCCCATAAAAGGTCGTTCGGGAACTCAAGGTCGGCCTTGTCTATCTCGTCGATAAGAAGCACCTTCTGCTCGTCGGAATCAAAGGCCTCGCCCAGCTTTCCGAGGGTGATGTACTTCTCGATATCGTCAACGGTGTTGCCGCCGAACTGGCTGTCGTAGAGGCGCTGTACAACGTCGTATACATAAAGACCGTCCTGCGCCTTCGTCGTCGATTTTATGTTCCATATTATAAGCTCCATGCCGAGAGCTTTGGAGATTGCCTGCGCCAGCATAGTCTTGCCGGTGCCGGGCTCGCCCTTTATGAGAAGGGGCTTTTCAAGCGCCATTGCTATATTGACTGCATCCGTGAGTTCCTTGGATACAACATAGTCTTCGCTGCCTTTAAATTGCGTAAATTCCATTTGCTTACCACCTTTATACATATTTGATTTAATTATAAATTGCGCGGTATTAAAAAGTCAACAATAAAGGGGTATTGTTAAAAAAAACGCGGCAGGCGGCATTTAAAATAAAAATTTATATACTAAACCGCTGTTTTATGGTAGAATAATTTTTAAAATAAGTCTTTTTTGGGAGGATAGCCATGTTTTCCGGAAAAACCGTTGTAATAGGGATAACAGGCGGCATCGCCGCTTATAAAATGCCTAACCTCGTAAGCATGCTCGTAAAGCAGAACGCGAACGTGCGCGTAATTATGACCGAGGCGGCAGAGAAGATAGTGTCGCCCATACCGATGGAGAGCCTGAGCAAAAACAAGTGCCTTATAGACACCTTCGACCGCAATTTTACGATGGAGACGGAGCATATCGCCGTGGCCGACGCGGCGGACGTGCTGCTTATAGCTCCCGCCACCGCGAACACCATAGCGAAGCTTGCCTGCGGCATAGCCGACAATATGCTCACAACAACCGCGCTGGCCTGCAAATGCACTAAAATGATAGCTCCCGCCATGAACACGGCCATGTACGAAAACCCCGTGACGCAGGACAATCTCATGAAGCTTAAAAAATACGGCTGGGAGATAATAGACCCGGTGGGCGGCAGGCTTGCCTGCGGAGCCGTGGGACTTGGAAAAATGGTCGAGCCTCAGACGCTGTTTGAATATATCGAGCGCGCGCTTTCAATAAAGCGCGACCTTTCGGGAAAGAACGTGATAGTTACCGCCGGCCCCACAAGGGAGGCGCTCGACCCCGTAAGATATATAACGAACCATTCGAGCGGCAAAATGGGCTACGCCATCGCAAAGCGCGCAGCACTCCGAGGCGCGAACGTAACGCTCGTAAGCGGCCCCGTGTCCATAGAGCCGCCGCTGGGCGTGGAAGTGGTTGACATAATATCCGCTGAGGATATGTACAACGCCGTTGTAAGCCGCTTCGACCGGGCCGATATCGTTATAAAGGCGGCGGCCGTAGCCGATTACAGACCCGCGGTCAGGGCGGAGGACAAGATAAAAAAGAGCGACGGCGACATGAAGATAGAGCTTGAGCGCACGAAGGACATAATAGCAACGCTCGGCTCCATGAAGCGTGAGAATCAGTTTTTGTGCGGGTTCTCCATGGAAACGAGAGACATGGTGGAGAACTCGAAAAAGAAGCTTGTAAAGAAGAACCTCGACATGATAGCCGCAAACAACGTAAAAGTGAAGGGCGCGGGATTTGCGGGGGACACGAATATACTCACCGTCATAACGAAGGACGGTGTGAGGGAGCTTCCGCTCCTGTCAAAGGAAGAGGCCGCCGACGTGCTTCTCGACATGATAGCCGAAAAGATGGGACTGTAAATGGACGAAAGATTTATATTCAGAAAAATAGAAAAGGAAGAGCTGTCCGCGATGTTCGAGCTTATAAAGTCGCGCATACGCTGGATGGACGAGGTGGGCATTGAGCAGTGGAACAAGACGCATTACACCGATGTGTACCCCATGTCGTACTACGAGGGCCACAGAAAAGACGGGCGCGTGTTCGTACTTATGGACACCTCGGACGGCACGATGGCGGCGGCCGCAGTTATAAAGACGGAGGACGACCGCTGGCCCGAAAACGACGTGCCGGCCTATTATCTTCACAACTTTGCCTCCGATATAAAGAAAAAGGGCTCGGGCTCCGTGTTCCTTTCTCATATGGAAGAGTACGCAAAGTCGCAGGGGATGGCATATATGCGCCTCGATTCGGCGGTGGGGAACCGCCCGCTTGAGGATTACTACACCGCAAGGGGATACGTGCCATGCGGAACGTGCGTGGACGGCTTATATGAGGGAATACTCAGGCAGAAGGCGCTTAAAAGCTGACGGACGGCTTTTTTTAGTGAAAAGTATTGAAAAGCGGACAAGTCTTATGTATAATAGTTTACAAGCAAAAAACGCGATGATAAAACGGTTTGGAGTATTGACAGAATGAAGACTTCGGCTGTAATGAGACAGACAGACAGACAGACAGATAAAGCTGTCTTCTTTTGTGCGCGCATAAATGTAAACAGAGAATATTTAGACTCTTTTGGGCATAGTAACAAAGCAAACAGGCTTTGATGCTGTCCCTTTTTGCGTTTCCCGAAAAAGGGGAGACGGAGCATAAATACGAAAGGAATAAAATTTATATATATTCCCTAAAACAAATTCAAGGAGGAAAAAGAAAATGAAAAAAGGTTTGAAGATCCTGGCGCTTGTGCTTGTGTTCGCAATGTGCGTATTCGCATTTGCGGCTTGCAGCAGCCAGAAGGCTGAGGATACCGCAGAGCAGGCACAGGATCAGGTTGAGGCTGCTGTTGACGATGCAGAGGCAGCCGTTGACGACGCGGCATCGGCTGCTGAAGATGCAGCACAGGCAGTTACGGGCGACGTTTGCGACACCGGCGCGTTCTCCGTTACCGTACCCGCAGGCTGGAAGGCATTCCCCCAGTCCGACCCCAATAAGCTTAAGATCTACAAGGGCGCATCCAGCGAGGACGACATGTACACCAAGTCCGGCATCGACCTTACTTACAGCGCAAGCGGTTCGTATTACCTGGTAACGGGCGTATTCGATTCCTATGAGGACGTTGACGCTCTTACGATAGGCGACCGCACCTGGAGCGGCGCTGCAGGCGCATACAGCTCCACGAAGAACCTCACGTCCTTAAGCACCGTTGAGGGCGACGGCTACTTCGCAGCTGACGTTTGGGATGTATCCGGCGAGAACATCTCCGTTGACGACGCAGACGTACAGGCTATCCTTTCGAGCCTTACGGTTGACGCAGCCGAGTAAGATAAATCGGTTTTTTCCTTTCAGATATTGTGTTCATACGAAAAAGCGCATGCCCCACGCATGCGCTTTTCGTTTATAATAAAAGCCCGCCGAAAAGGCGGGCAGTTTTTTATGTTCGTTTTGTATTCGGTACGGCGGATAACCTACTTATTCATATTATACAATCTGTCAAGGCCGCGAAGCAGAAGATTTTCATCATAGATTATTTCACGTCTGCAGTTCGGCACAACGTACTGCGCGAGGCCGCCCGTTGCGATAACGGTGGCTTTTTCGCCTATCTCGTCCTCGATGCGCTCTATCATGCCGTCCATCATGGCGGCCGCGCCGAAGATGCTTCCGCTCTTCATGCAGTCGACGGTGTTTCGGCCTATGCAGCTTCCGGGCACCTCAATGGAGACCTTGGGAAGCTGAGAGGTGTTGGAGCTTAAGGCGTTAAGCGCAAGCCTCAGTCCCGGCACGATGACTCCGCCGAGGTAGCGTGAGTCTCTGCCGACTACGGATATCGTCGTAGCCGTGCCCATGTCGATAACAACGGCGGGCAGGGCGTAATCGGACGCCGCCGCGACAGCGTCGGCAATAAGGTCGCTTCCGAGCTGCGCGGGATTGTCGATGTCTATCGTAAGTCCCGTGTTTAAGCCCGCGCCCACGATGAGGGGGTCGATGCCCGTGAGCTTCTTTACCGCGCCCGTCAGAGCCGATTTTATGGGAGGCACAACGGAGCACACTATGGCGCCGTCTATCTTCTTATAGTCCACGTTTCCCACGTCCATGAGCTGGCGGAACGCTATAAGATATTCGTCCTCGGTCTTGCTCGGGTCCGTCGATACACGAAACACCTTGATTATTTTCTCGTTTTCAATAAGCCCGACAACGATATTTGAATTGCCGGCGTCGATTGCCAAGAGCATGATATTATCCTCCGCGTTCTAATTTTTCGCAAACTGTTTGCCGAAAGCCTTTAAAAGCGCCTTTCCTATAAGCGTAACGAGAATTGCCGCGGCTATCGCCTCGGGTATGCCCGAAGCCGTTACGGTAGCCATTACCAGCGAAAAAACAGCGGTGAGAGCCACGTTTCTCGCCTCGGCGTATTGCTGTGCAAAAAGCACGTAAATGCTGCCCATAACGAGTATCGTATTCGTCATCGAACCGATAAAGCCTACGATGGGGAGCGCGGCGAAGTCGTTCATCTTTGTGCGGGAAAACGCTCTCCATACCCAGCCTGCCACAACGCCTATAAGTATGCGGCAGCCGACGGCAATCCATACGGCCTTAAGCGCGCCGGGAATGCCCGTGGTGCTTAAAAAAGGCGAAAATGCAAAGGAAAGCAGGGTAGGAGCCATGGTGTTGCTTACGAGCGAACAGATACCGAACACGCCGCCAAGGATGGCGCCCGCCAAAGGGCCGAGAAGTATCGCGCCGATTATAACGGGGATGTGAATCGTCGTCGCCTTGATTACGGGGAGCTGTATAAGTCCCAAAGGCGTGTTCGCAAGAATGATGATAATGGCGGCAAGCAGCGCTACGCCGACCATCCAACGGGTCTTGGATCTTACAGCAGTGTTACTCATAATAATTCGACCTCCTTGCTGCTGCCCCGGTGCGGGTGCAGTGCAATATTTTTGTGAATTACCGAATACGCTTGTATTGTACAATGTAAGTACAAAATATTCAAGTACTTTGTGAAAAAAATAATTAACAGATTGTAAACATTGAAAAAGCCGCAGGGCTGCGGCTTATATCCTTATTATTATCGGCTCGTGACCCACGGCGGGGAGGAATCGCTTCATTATATCCTCGGTCTTTATTTTAAGGCTCGTGGTGTTCTCGCAGGGGTGGCAGCCGATGTATTCTTCTTTTATAACGTCCTCGTCTATGATGAGCTGAACGCTGCCCTCACGGTCGTTCATAAGCCCCATGATGCTCACGCTGCCGGGGTGGAGGTCTAAAAACTTCTCCATGTATTCCTCCGGGGCGAAGCTCAGGCGCGATATGCCGAGCTGGGGAGACACCCGGCTCGTCTTGAACGGCTTTCCTGCGGGCATCATAAGAAGGTAGAACTTCGTGCGCTGCCTGTTTGAAAGGAACAGGTTCTTGCATATCATTATGCCGAGCGTCAGGTCCACGGTGTGAAGCTCGTTCATCGAGCGGGCGCGGTTGTGGTCGGTGCGCTCATATTGGATGCCAAGCTCGTCGAGCTTGTCGTATGTTCTTATCTCTCGTTCGCTTCGTCCCGTCGTGTCGGCGGGACGTCCCTTGAAAATTTCCATGTAACGCCTCCGGGGTATTTATATTTTTGCGGCGCTCACGCGCCGTGTTCCTTTTTCCACTGTTTTATCTTTAAGAGCCTGTCCTTGAATCTGCCCTCGAGCCCCTCCTCGGTGGGCTGATAATATTCGCGCCCCATAAGGGAGTCGGGGAGACACTGCATATCGGACAGCTTGTCCTTAGTGTCATGTGCGTAGATGTAGCCCTTGCCGTAGCCCTCGTCGCGCATGAGCTTCGTCACGCCGTTTCGTATAACGAGGGGCACGGGGTCGCTTATCGTTTTGAGGGCGTCCGCCTTCGCCATAAGATACGCCCTGTCCATGGCGTTCGACTTGGGCGCAAGCGACATATATATAACGGCCTCGGTGAGATGGACGCTGCACTCCGGCATGCCGATAAAGTGGCACGCCTGATACGCGGCTACGGCTATCTCAAGCGCGCGGGGGTCTGAAAGCCCCACGTCCTCGCTTGCAAAGCGAACGACGCGCCGCGCAACATAAAGCGGGTCCTCGCCGGCCTCAAGCATACGGGCGAGCCAGTATACGGCGGCGTCGGGGTCGGAGTTTCGCATGGACTTGTGGAGCGCCGATATGATGTTGTAATGCTCCTCGCCGTTCTTGTCGTATAATAGCGCCTTTCGGGAGGTGCATTCCTCCACGGTCTCTATGGTGACGGTGACGCGGTCGCCGTCCATGTCGCCGTTTAAGACAGCCATCTCAAATGTGGAGAGGGCGGTGCGCGCATCGCCGTTTGCGAAAACGGCAATCATGCGAAGGGCGCGTTCGTCTATTTCCACGGTCTGCTTTTCAAGCTCGTGCCACTTCTTCACGGCGCGGCATAAAAGCTCATATATATCGTCCGCCGACAGCGGCTTTAAGACAAATACCTTGCAGCGCGACAAAAGCGCGCCGTTTACCTCGAATGAAGGGTTCTCGGTGGTCGCGCCGATGAGTATAATGCTGCCCTTTTCCACAAAGGGCAGAAAAGCGTCCTGCTGGGCCTTGTTGAAGCGGTGAATCTCGTCCACGAAGACTATCGTTTTTTCGCCGAAGGCGCGGTTGTTGTCGGCCTCGCTCATGACGGCGCGTATCTCCTTTATGCCGCTTGTCACGGCGGAGAAGTTTATAAAGCGCGCCTTCGTGCGGGCGGCGATGACGTTCGCGATTGTCGTTTTTCCTATGCCGGGAGGCCCCCAGAATATCATGGACGACACCTTGTCCTGCTCGATGATGCGCCTTAGCACCTTGCCCTCGCCGAGAAGGTGCTTCTGGCCGACAATCTCGTCAAGCGTGCGCGGGCGCATACGCGCCGCAAGCGGGCGCGGCACGCTGTTTTCAAACATGGAAATCTGCTCGTTCACGGCGTTCTCCTTTACGGTTTGTCATATGGAAATTATATCAGCCCCCGCCGCCGTTTGCAAGGGGAGGGGAGCATGAGAAAAGCCCGAAGAGCGCATTTTGCTCTTCGGGCCGATTGTTTCCGGTGAAATTTTTAGAAGCCTGCCTTGAATTCCGCAGCGATCTCCTGAGCGGCGATGATTGCATCGTATACCGCCTGATAGGAGGTGTCGCCCTTCGTATACTTAACGGAGCTGTTGGGATTCATGTCAACAAGCTTCGCCATCTTTGCGGCGCCTGCCTCGATATCGGTTATGCCGATGTCGGAGAGCATGGTGGGAAGGCCGACCATGTTCAAGAAGTCGAGCACTTCTTCAAGCTCGGGAGCGTTCTCCATAACGAGCTGGATAACAAGACCTACCGCAACCTTCTCGCCGTGCCAGTAATCGTGAGCCTCGGGGAATGCCGCGAACCAGTTGCCGAAGCCGTGCGCGCCCGCAACGCCGGTCTGCTCGCCGCCCACGCCGCTTAAGTAAACGGTGGACTCGAGGCAGTCCTCGAACGTAGAGGTAACAACGCCCTTCTTTGCGGCCTGAAGCGCGAGATAACCCGTTTCCATCAGGTTTTCATAGCACATGCGCGCCAGGGCGAGACCCGTCTTCGAGATGGTGCCCTTGGAGAAGGTGGGAACGTTCTGCTCGTAGCAGGTGCGTCCCTCAAAGTACGTTGCGATAGCGTCGCCCATACCGGAGATGAAGTAGCGAACGGGAGCCTTTGCCACGATATCGGAGTCAACGATGACCATGTCGGGGTTCTTGTGGAAATAGCTGTAGCCTGCGATGCCCGTGCCGTCTTCCTTATAGTACATGGAAATGGACGTGCAGGGAGCGTCGGTTGCGGCTACGGTGGGAGCCATTACAACGTAGATGCCCTTGTTGGTGCCTGCCGCTCTTGCGGTGTCGAGCGCGTTGCCCCCGCCTACGCCGACGATAACGTCTATGTTGTTCTCTTCGATGAGCTTTTCCGTTCTTGCAACCTCTTCAT
>JAFOLN010000129.1 GCA_017419325.1 Clostridia bacterium | reverse complement strand
TCTCGTAAACATCCGGCGCGGTCGTTTCAAAGTGGTGCGTTATCTCATGCGCGAGTACGACGTGGTACGGGTTCTCCGCGTTGCGGGCAATGAAGATATGCCCGTTCTGATAAAGTCCGTTCGCCTCGCCCTCTTCGTTTACTATGCGGTCAACGAAATGTATCTCAACGCCCAGCGCACGTCCGATGCGGTCAAAAGCGCGTCTGCCCTCGCGGTTCATCGTATACTCGTCCTTCTGCGAAAGCCCGCCCTTCGCCTTCGTTTGCACGATTTTCTGTATGTTCTCCCACGACGTTTCCGCGACGGTCTTGGACTGCGTGCCTGTCTCACTCCGCCCCTCGGCGTTGGCTTCGTTCGTCTCGGTGTTTGCGGCGGTGTTGCCCGTTGCCGTCTGCGCGGCGGAGGACTGTGCTTGTGAGGAAGGCTTTTCTTTTGGGAGACCTACTGAGCCGTTCCCCTCCGCCCAGTCAAAGTTTTCTTCTGCCCATTCCGAGCTGATGCCCAAATCGAATGTGCTGAAACTTGCTTTTGCAACGGTGTTGCCGTTCTCGTCACGCCACTCAACGTAAGCAACACCTTTACCTTTGTCAACGCCAACAACAGATGGGGTCGTGGGCGTTCTTCTAAGTGCCTTCAGTTCCTTTTGGGAAACATACTTACCTATTTCATCGTAGCCAAAGGAAAAGCAACGACCGCCCTGTACCAACGATGTCGGACCGTCAAAATAAATGTCCCCGGCTGAAAACCAGTGCTCTGCCACAGCGCCGTGTTCGTCCGCCCACGTTATTAGCACACGGTTTCCTTTTCTGCCGGACTGGTAAGGCTGTGCGTTCGTGCGCTTTATGGCGGCCTGTTCCTCTGGCGTTAGCTTTGCCGACAACTCCCCGTCCCATGCATAAACGCCCATCGTCTTGGGGGCGTAGCGTCCGGTTACTTGCCCCACAGTTGACTCTATACTCTCCGTATTATTTGTCGCCTTTGAAGCGACATCGATTGCGCCGGTCTGCGCTATGGTCACATTCTGCGTCCCGACAAGCGGGTTTTGTGACCTTTGCTGCGACTCACCCTGCTGCGTTTCCGCAGCGTTTCCGGCATTGCCCTGCTGCACTCTCGCAGCGGCTTCACTTCCGCGAAGGTTTTGTTCGCTTTCGCGAACATTACCGCCTGCGTTCCGCGCCGCCTCTTCTTCCGCAATCGCCGCTTTCTGTACGGCCTCGTAGTCCTTGCTCGTTATGTAGTTGTTCGACAGAAGATGAAGCCGTCCCATGTCGGCAAGCGTGACCTCTTGCCCAAGCACCAGCTTCTGCGAAAGCTCCCGCGCAAAGTCCTGCGCGTCCTTGCTCCCGCTCTGCTGTACTGCGGAAATAAGCTGTTCGGGCGTTATGTCAAGCTCCGCAAGCTGTGCGCCGACTGCCGTTACTTCGTTGTTGTAACGAGTACCTATCGTTGCGCCGCCAACGCCGAGCATACCTCCGGCAAGCGCGCCCTGTGCGCCCGTTCTACCCAAATAAAAAAAGGCGCGCGATGCTTTACACATCGCGCGCCTTTTATGCAATTTTCAGAACTGCAGGTTCTTATAATAAACGAACCCGCCGCCCAGGTCGGTGGTCTCAAGCCAGAGCCCCAGGTCTATCGTCTTTTTCATGCCCTCGTCGGCTATCTCCACATGGAGCATATCGAGATTTGCAAGGAACTTTAAGCCCGTTATGGTGACCCAGTGCCATGAATCGAGCCGTCTTTCCATGCCGCAGCCAAGGTTCAGAAACGCCACGGGCGTGTCGTTTTCCAGCGCGTCCTTCAAAAAAGCGAAGGCCACCGCCTTGGACGGCCGCTTATGCTTATTCTGGGGCACCTCAAGAGCGCGCCTTCCCTCGTGAGGAATGCTTTTGCCCTTCAAAAACTTCTCGAAGCCCGCCGCAAACATATCAACGGAGTCAACGCCGCGGTTTCCCGGCGTTATGCATTCCCACATTTCATTCATGAGGGAAAGAAACTCCTTCTTTGTATAAACTTCGGCTCCCCGTTTCCGTTTTTCGTACATGAAAATCGAAGAACCCGTGGTGGCGCCGCAGCCTGCAAGCCGTTGGAGGCGCGTACGGTACCATTCCTGGTCGCCGCCGAAGTATGCGGGATCGTCCCAGATGTTCTTTATCATAAAAAGATCGTAATTCAACCTAAGCTCAATCATAACAAAAGTCTCCGTAGTTTAATATATGCACTCGCCGAAAATCATTACCCGAGATCGGCAAGCCCGGTTTCGCCGCCAAGGCGCGAAAGAGCACCGGACAGCTTTTCCTTATCGTAATCGCCGCCGAGAAGCGCCTTCGCCGCCGCTTTTTTATATTCCTCGCCGCAGGGCTCCATAAGTATCTCCGCCGCAAGCGTATGAAGATCGTCCGAAAAGCTGCCCGTATAGTCTTCCTTTTCAAAATCGTATCTGTATACGAAGCCCTCGGACACAAATGTAAAATTCGTAAGCGAAAGGTCGCCTGCCGAAGTTATTTCACCGTCCGGGAAGCTGCCGCATACCTTATGGAAGCTTACAAGCCAGTCTTTCAGCGCCGCGGCTATATCCGAAAAGTCCCCGCCGCTTTTCTCGCGCTCGCGCAAGGCTTCGGAAAGCGTGCCTCCCCGCAGAAACTCAATCATAAGCGTTTTTTCGTCCTTCGCCATTATTTTAGGCACCTTTACGCCGTTATCGAAAAGAAATTTAAGCATCTTCTCTTCAAAATCGATGTCCGGCGCGGTCTTCAGGATATACTCCAAAGAAAAGCAGTCCTGATTGAGCGCCACGCCCATATTGACCTTGTTGTGCCTCGACGGATACGGTTCGTTGTGGCATTCCTCATAGCCCCGATACAGTAAATAATCATGCGGTGATTGCATATGTGTCGCCCTCCTTATATGTTATGTTTCTTCAAATCGCCCGTCCATGGCCTCGCTTTCGCAATACTCAAGTCCGTCATCATCGGCATATATAAGCATCCAGCTAAGCCCGGAAAATTCTTCGTTTTCTTTGGTGAACGCCTCTGCGTCCGTCTCGCCCATTATGATGAACGAGGTCGAAAGTATATCGGCCGTCATGCCGTCGTCGCAGATTATGGTGGAGGCCGCCGCGCCGTTTATGGGTCGTCCCGTGGCGGGGTCGAATATATGGCAGTACCTTACGCCGTCCTGTTCGAAAAACCGCTGATAATCGCCGGAGGACACCACGTATTCATCGCTTACCGCAGCTTTCCCCGCAATGTCCGATTCGTTTCTCGGGTGCTGAATGCCCACGACCCATTCGGAGCCGTCGGGCTTCGTGCCCACCATGCCTATGTTGCCGCCCGCGTCGATTATGGCGGAGGTCACGCCCCTGTCCCGAAGCAGCGACGCCATAACGTCCGTGGCGTACCCCTTTGATACTGCGCCCAAATCCATTTTCATGCCGGGCTTTTTAAGATATACCGTGTGCTCCGCCTCGTTCAGTTCAACGTCGGAAAGGCGGCAAAGCTCCAGCGTCTTGGCAATCTC
>JAFOLN010000128.1 GCA_017419325.1 Clostridia bacterium | reverse complement strand
CGTGAAGCCCAAGGATAAGATAGTCAAGCGCATTGAAAAGCCCGGCATCTATTCCGCAATGGATATCGCCGACGTTTGGCTTGAGCGCGCGAACGCAAAGAAATAATTCTTTTGACACTTCCCCCGCCCTCCGCTTCTAAGTTTTAGCGGAGGGCGAGCTTTAATCTCTTCCCCGCGCTTTTATAAAAAATACATCTTAAAAAGAGGTGTTCCATAAAATGCATTATAACTACTGCCCCATATGCGGGACAAAGCTTAAAGACAAAAAGGCCGGCGACGACGGGAACGTGCCCTACTGCTATACCTGCTCAAAATACTGGTTCGACGGCTTCTCCAGCGCGGCCATAGTGCTTGTGGCGAACGAATACGGCGAAATGGCAATGCTCAGGCAGGGTTATCTTTCCCATGACTACTGGACTTATGTTGCGGGATATATGAAGCCCGGCGAATCGGCCGAGGAGACGGCCGTAAGAGAGGTATATGAGGAGCTTGGCTTAAAGATAGAGCGCCTTGAATACGGCGGAACCCATTGGTTCCCCATGGGCGACCAGCTTATGCACGGCTTTATAGGCTTCGTAAAGAAAAAAGACTTTACGCTCTCCTCGGAGGTGGACGAGGCCGTATGGATAAACGCCGCCGACGCGCCCACGCTTATGTTCCCGGAGGTGCCGGGAAACACGCAGTACCCGCTTTACAGGCAGTATCTTAAGATGACCGGGAATAAATAAACAAAACATAAAAAATCGCGCCCCTTTTTGCCGTTTTCGGTATGCGGGCGCGATTTTTGTTTTTATTCTATAATTGCCTTAAGCTCATCGGTCTTTGAAATTATCTTTCCCAAAAGCTCTTTATATTCCACGGGCTTTTGCGGTCTTAAAAGGTCTGTAAGCTCCGCCGTGGGCTCGTATATCGGCGTGAGTGCAAGATTACCCATAACGCCCTTCAAAGCGTGTGCGGCCTCAAAAGCGGCCTTGAAATCGCCTCCGTCCAGAGCGGCCTTCAGATTATCAAAGCTCTTGTCGTTCACGGCGATTTTGATAAGTCTGAAATAAAAGTCCTCCTTCTTCATGCATCTGTTCAATCCTTCATCCACATTTGCGCCGAACGAGCGCAGAGAATCTAACGACAGCATATTATTAACTCCTCTTAATATTTTTTTGGTTAAGCGTATGGCGGTTTTGGGTTTTGATATAGTATATCACAACAAAGAATACAATTTCAACACGAAGCAGGCGTTTTATGTTATATTATTCTTTGGTAAAGGAGGCGCTTTTCGCCCATGAGAGAAGAATATATAAAAAAAGCCGCAGAGCTTCGCCATACGCTCCATATGCACCCCGAGCTTTCGGGGCATGAGCATGAAACGATGAACACGCTTATACGGTTCATTTCCGACAATACCTCCCTTTATATCGAAAAGCGGGACGGCTGGTTTTACGCACTGAAGGAGTGCCCATATACCAAAGAGGGCGCGATAGCCTTTCGCGCCGATATGGACGCGCTTCCCATACATGAAGGCCCCGGGCTTTCGTATGCCTCCGTAAACGCGGGCGTGTCCCACAAATGCGGCCACGACGGCCACTGCGCCGCGCTCTGCGCGTTCGCGCTGGCGCTTGACGGCATGGAGGTGACGCGAAGCGTGTATCTCATATTCCAGCCCGCCGAGGAAACGGGGCTTGGCGCCGCAGTATGCGCGCCGCTTTTGCGGGAGAAAAGCATCACGGAGGTTTACGCCTTTCATAATCTCGGCGGCTATGAAGAGGGAGAGATAATTTACAGGCGCGGTCTCACCCAGCCCGCCTCGGAGGGCCTTACCCTGCGTTTTTCGGGCAAAACATCCCATGCAAGCGAGCCCGAGAACGGGAAAAACCCGGCTGAAGCAATATCAAGGCTTGCGCTTTACACAAAAACGCTTTTAAATGAAGCTCACGCCGGAATATTTATGTGTACCGTGGCGGGCATAAAGGTGGGAAACGGCGATTTCGGCATATCTCCGGGACGCGGCGAGATAAATCTTACGCTAAGAGCGGAATATGAAAGCGAGCTTATTTCGGCAAAGGAAAGGCTTATAAACAAAGCACAGGAGTTTTGTAAAGCCGACGGACTTTCGCTCGAACACGAATCCTCCGACTGCTTCCCCGAAACGAAAAACGACGCGGGATGCCTTGAAAAAGTGATAAAAGCCGCCGCTGCGCTTGGGCTTTCCGCCCGTGAGATGGACAGGATGTGGCTTGCCTCTGAGGACTTCGGCAATTATACAAAGGTCTGCCCCGGTGCGATATTCTATATCGGAAACGGCACGGATTACCCCGCGCTCCACACCGCGGAATATGATTTCAACGACCGCATAATTCCCGCGGCCGCAGAGATGTTTATAAAGCTTTCTGAAATGTGAAAAGAGGGGCCTTTTAGCCCCTCTTTATTACGTCATTCAATCGTTATGCTTCTTACAGTCTCGCCCCAGCCGTAGCTGTATACGCCGCCAATCTGCGAGCGCACCATATAATAGTACTTCGTGCCGGGCTCTACATTCTTGTCAATCCTTGTGGTGCCGGTCGTGTTTCTGTTGATTCTCGCCCAGTGACCGCCTGCCGTCTTTTTGTAGACTCTGTATCCGTCAACGCCGGGCACGGCCTCCCAGCTTATCGTTACCGCGCCGTCTTCGTATTTAAGCTCGGTTATCGTTACCTTGCGCGGCCCGTCCGGAACCGTTATGCTCTGTACCGTCGACGTCCAGCCGGTGTTGTACACGCCGCCCACCTGCGAACGGACAACGTAGTAATACGTCGTGTCCGGCTCCACCTTTTTGTCGGTGAGCGTCGTGGACGTCGTGTTGTTGTTTATTCTCGCCCAGCTTCCGTCCTCCGTCTTTTTATAGACTCTGTAGCCGTCAGCGCCGGGTACTTCGTCCCACGTTACAGTTACCGCGCCG
>JAFOLN010000127.1 GCA_017419325.1 Clostridia bacterium | reverse complement strand
TCTTTTCGGGAGCGGCGGGCACGGGCTCGTTTTCTTCATCCCCGTCCTCGTCGTCCTCATCATCGTCGTCTCTTATGGCCTTCACTATATTCTTAAATCCTTCGCCTATCTCTATCTTCTGCGTCGGGCGGCCTTCCTCCTCGGGCTCCTCGCCGGGATTGTATACGTAGTCGAAGGTCATGGACGGCTCGTCGCGTATCATCTCGAAGTCCGCCATCATTTCCTCTACGTTCGTATACCTGTCCTTCGGGTCTCGGGACATGGCCTTTAAAATTATCTCCTCGAACCCCTCGGGGATCGCGGGGTTTATCTCGCGGGGACGCTTCGGCGTCGCCGAAAGATGCATGAGCGCCACGGACACCGGGTTGTCGGAGTCAAAGGGCACCTGCCCCGTCGTCATCTCGTAGAGCATGACGCCCACGGAGTATATGTCGCTCTTTTCGTCCGTTATGGTGCCGCGCGCCTGCTCCGGCGAAAGGTAATGCGCCGTGCCGATGGCGGAATCCGTCATGGTGAGCGTGTTTGACGCGGTGAACCGCGCTATGCCGAAGTCGGCCACCTTTATAACGCCGTCCTGAAGGAGCATTATATTCTGCGGCTTTATGTCGCGGTGGATTATCTTTCTGTTGTGTGCGTGCTCAAGGGCACGGAGCACCTGTGAAATGAGGAATATGGCCTCTTTATAGTCGATTATGCCCTTCTGGGACATATATTCCTTTAAGGTTATGCCCTCGATAAGCTCCATTACGATAAACGGGCGGCCGTCAAATACGCCCACGTCGTGAACGCTCACGATGTTGGGGTGATTGAGTATGGCAACGGCGCGGGACTCCGTTTTGAAGCGCTTTACCGATTCTTCCTCGTTCTTTAATTCATCCTTTATTATCTTTACGGCAACGAAGCGGTTCAGGGTATTGCAGTATGCCTTATATACCTCCGCCATGCCGCCTACGCCGATCTTTTCTATTACGCTGTATCTCTTTGACAACAGCTGACCTGTAAGATCCTTCATAGGGAGTCGCTCCCTTCTTCGTCAAAATAGGCGAGCAGGGCCGTCACGTTGTCGGCTCCTCCCGCAATATTCGCCTTGTTCACAAGCTCGGCCACCGTTTTCTCCATGTCCCCGTCCGACGATAATACGGTGAGTATCTCCTCGTCCGTGAGCATATTCGTAAGGCCGTCGCTGCACAAAAGTATCTTGTCGCGCTTCTTAATGGGCGCCTCGAAGGTGTCCGGGTGTATCTGCTCGTCGGTGCCTATCGCGCGGGTGATTATGTTGCGGTTGGGGTGGTTGCGCGCCTCGTCCTTCGTTATCTGCCCCTTCTGGAGCATCTCAAAAACGAGGGAATGATCCTGTGTTATCTGTAAGAGCGCGCCGTCTCTCAGTATATATGCGCGGGAGTCGCCCACGTTTACGAAAAAGGCCTTCTTCATCTCCTTCATGTAGATAAAGGCCACGGCCGTTGTGCCCATGCCGAGGTATGCGCGGTTATTCTGGGCCGTGTCGTAAATGTGCCGGTTCGCCGCCCTTACAACGCCCCTTAATATGCTCTTTATGTCGTTCGGGGATACGCCGTCCGTCATGTCCGCCATGGTCTTGTCGGTTATTTTCTTTATGGCAAGCGCGCTCGCCTTGTTGCCGGCGGCGGCGCCGCCCATCCCGTCGCAGACCACGCCCAGAACGAATTTGTCCGTTTCACGGAAGGCGTAGGAATCCTGATTGTTTTTTCTTACCATTCCACGGTCGGAAAGACCCGATATTTTCAAATGAGATCACCCCCGTTATGCATTCTTTTTTCTCCTTT
>JAFOLN010000126.1 GCA_017419325.1 Clostridia bacterium | reverse complement strand
TCGGCGCTTCGCGCCTTTGACTCAGAGCCCGTAAAACGAATTTTCGTATACGCCACGGGCGACACCCGCGGGCTCGGCATGGCGATAAACAACAGGCTTTCAAAGGCGGCGGGCTTCGACATCGTGAACTTATAGGCGAAGGGCGCACCCCGAAAGAGGAGACGACACCATGAAATACAGCGACGACGTATATCTTATAGGGCTTACGGGCGGTTCCGGCAGCGGAAAAACGCTCATCTCAAGCGTATTCGAGGAGCGGGGCATTCCCGCCATAGACGCGGATAAGCTGGCGCGGGAGATAGTTCTCCCCGGCATGCCGTGCTTAAAGGAGCTTTCCGACTACTTCGGAAGCTCCATACTTGACGAAAACGGGGCTCTAAAGCGGCGCGAGCTTGCCCGCATCGCGTTTTCCGACCCCGAAAAGCTTGAGAACTTAAACCGCATAACGCATCACTATATAGAGCTTCTCATGCGGGAGAACATCGAGCGTCACCGTAAGGAAGGCAACCGTTTCATCCTCTTTGACGCGCCGGTGCTAATTGAGGGGCACTTCGACCGCCTGTGCGACGCGGTGGTCTGCGTGCTTGCCGATAAGGACACGCGCATCGGGCGCATTATGAACCGCGACGGCATCTCCCTTGAGGAGGCGGCGCGGCGCATCGGCGTTCAGCAGAGCGACGAGTTCTACATCTCCCACGCCGACTACGTTATCCATAACGACCGCGGCCCCGAGGACGCGCGCCGCCATACTCACGCGGTGATAGACGAGATACTTAAAAAAGGCGGTGCAAATTGAGCAGAAAAAAGACACGACCGGGGAATCAGACAAAAAAGAAGCGAATAAGGCGAAAGGTCATAGCCATAGCCGCGGTGGTCATAATAATCGCCGTGCTTTTATTCGCCTTCCGTGAGCGGGAGATAATAAACAAGATAGAGGAGCAGTCGTATCCGCTGGAATATCAGGAGTACGTCATGGAGGCGGCCGAAAAATACGACCTCGACCCCGCCCTCATCTTCGCAATAATACATACGGAGAGCCGCTTTGACCCCGAAGCCGTATCACCGGCCAACGCCATGGGGCTTATGCAGATAACGCGGGACACATTCTTTTTCGTAAACGAGAAGGACTCGCGCGGCGACATTGCCGTTGAGCTGCTTTTCGACCCTGAGGTGAACATCGACACCGGCTCCTACTTCATAAGATGGCTCATAGACGACCTGGGCGACAGGGACACGGCCATAGCCGCCTACAACGCGGGGCGCGGCAACGTGAAAAAATGGCTGGGCGACTCCCGCTACTCCGCCGACGGCGTAACGCTTTACGATATCCCCTACAAGGAGACGAAAAACTACGTCCAGAAGGTCAATTCGGCATATGAGTTCTACAAGCAGCATTATTTTTCCGACGATAATCAAAAATAACATATATTTTGGAGGTTAAGTGCATGGACGACAAGAAAAAATATTCAGACGAGCTGTTTTTTAAGAAGAAGAACGCCTACGAAATGATGGACGAGCGCGAATGCGCGGGCGTAAACGAGTTTTGCGACGGATATATAGATTTTCTGTCTGCCGCGAAAACGGAGCGCGAATGCGTGCGCTATGCCATCGAGGTGGCAACGAACAACGGCTTTGTGAAATACGATGAGAATTTAAGCTTAAAGCCCGGCGACAAGTTCTATAAGGTGCAGCGCAACAAGGCAATCGTCCTCGGCGTTATAGGAAAGAGCGACATTTCAAGCGGTGCGAACATCGTAATGGCGCATATAGACGCGCCCCGCGTTGACTTAAAGCAGAACCCGCTTTACGAGGATTCCGGCGTGGCGCTTTTCAAGACCCACTACTACGGCGGCATAAAGAAGTATCAGTGGACGGCCATCCCCCTCTCCCTTCACGGCGTCGTGATAAAGAAGGGCGGCGAGTGCGTTGAGATAAACATCGGCGAAAACGACGGCGACCCCGTATTTACGATAACCGACCTTCTGCCCCATCTCGCAGGCGATCAGATGACGAGGAAGGCCACCGAGGTGGTGGCGGGCGAGAGCCTCAACATACTGGTGGGCAGCCGTCCCTTCAAGGATGACGACGAAAGTCAGAAGATAAAGCTTTGCGTTATGGATATATTAAACAAGAAGTACGGCATAACGGAGGCCGACTTCATGCGCGCCGACCTTGAGGCCGTGCCCGCGTTCCCCGCAAAGAGCGTAGGCTTCGACCAAAGCCTCGTGGGCGCATACGGTCAGGACGACCGCGTATGCGCGTACAGCGCGCTTATGGCCGTGCTTTCCGTGGAGGCTCCCCAGAAGACGGCGCTCTGCGTGCTCGTTGACCGCGAGGAGATAGGCTCCATGGGCAACACCGGCGCACAGAGCCGCTTTATTGAGTACCTTCTGGCCGATCTCGGCGATATGTTCGGCGGCGTGCCCGTTCGTAAGATAATCCAGCAGAGCGCCTGCCTCAGCGCCGACGTAAATCTGGCCCACGACCCCAATTATCCCGAGGTGACCGAGAAGATGAACACCGCCTTCATAAACGGCGGCGTGGCCCTCTCGAAGTACACCGGCGCCCGCGGCAAAAGCGGCACCAGCGAAGCCAGCGCGGAGCTTGTTTCACGCATCTGCGATATATTCGACGCAAACGGCGTATGCTATCAGATGGGCGAGCTCGGCAAGGTCGATCAGGGCGGCGGCGGCACCGTGGCTCAGTTCATCGCGAACCTTGACATGGAGGTGCTGGACGCGGGCGTACCGATTTTGTCGATGCACTCCCCCTTCGAGGTATCCGCAAAGGCCGACGTATATATGGCATATAAGGCATACGCCACGTTCATGGAGAAATATTAAGGAGACGCGATATGCGCATTAAAGACAAGATTGCTACCGTCGTCTATGTCGTTCTCATGGCGGCGCTCATGGTCTTCTGTCTTTGGGAGGTCAGAACGGACGAAGAGTACGCGTCGGGCTTTGTAGGCTTCGTTTACTACTTTGCCATGCCCGTGCTTGCCCTCATCTGGGGGCTTATAGTGGGGCAGATAAAGCCCATCCTCCTCATTCCCGTCATCGCCGGCGCGCTTGCCGCGGTAATGTATATTTTCGCAAGCGAAGCGTCCATAGCCATTGATATGGGCATTCCGTCGGCGTTCGCCGCATCTTTCATCACCGCGCTTATAGGCGTGGCCATACGCCGAAGCCGGACGCAGAGGAAGGCGGAGAAGCAGGAAAAGTAAGTTGGTATGAGAGACCCCACCTGTGCATTTGCACAGGCGGGGTCTTTGGTTTGTGGGGTTATTTTACGATGATGCCGGCGAAGCCGCAGCGCGGAGCGCAGAGCTTTTGATTAGTAAGTACTAATCAACG
>JAFOLN010000017.1 GCA_017419325.1 Clostridia bacterium | reverse complement strand
ACGGCTTTTTAGCCGGATCGGGTTCCTGCGAAAAATACCCTCCGCGCAGCCACATATCGAATATTTTGTCTTCGATCGCTCCCGGATCATATGATTTTGACAATTCTTTTCTCATAAAGGCCTCCCTGTATTTTCTGCGGTGTGCCGCTTGTTTAAAAAATTCATTATATTTTATCATATCATGAAGTTTTCATTATTGCAACTTTTTAAAGCGGCTTTATGAGTAAAATAACGCCCCCGATATTCACGGAAAGCGTTATTTTTTTTTAGTCTATACGTAATTGCACTCGATTTTCATTTCGGTAAGCGTCTTCTCGGGAACGTCCTCCTTTGCATAGCCGAAAACGAGGCTGAACATAGGATGAAAGTCCTCAGGGATGGAAAGCGCGCTCTTTAAATCGGCGTCCTTGTCTATCGCCGTGCCCGCGAACCATACAAAGCAGCTTCCGATGCCGCCCTCGGCCGCCTGCAGCATCATGTTTTCGGCAACCGTGCCGCCGTTCGTGTAATTGATACCCTTTATCGCCGTATCCTTGGAGGACACGATAACAAGCGTGCCCGCGCCGTAGAAATTGAACGGTCTTTTCATCTCCTTGCCGAAGGCCGCAGACATATCCCTGCTAACGCCCGCGCCTATTCTTTCAAGCACGGCGGCGTCGCGCACTACCGTGATGCGAAGCGTTTCATACCGCCCAATTCCAACGGGAGCGGCGCTGCCCGAAAGCAGTATCTTCTTAAGGTCCTCATCCGATACGGGCTTATCGGTAAATTTTCTTACCGAGCTTCTCTTTTTTATTGCGTTTAATGTCTCCATACTTTGCTCCTTTATCTGATATTATATATTTGATTATAATACATAAAAGCCTTATGCTTCAACAACAAAAACATATTGCGCTGTTCCAAAAAATTCATTATAATATAACTATAATATCATGTTTTCGGGAAAATGAAATATCTTTAAGGGAGGTAAAATGATGGCATACTTGGGTGAGAACATAAAAAAGCTCGGCTTCGGCCTTATGAGGCTTCCTGTTAAGGAGGGTACGCAGGAAATCGACATCGAGCTTACAAAGAAAATGGCCGACGCCTTTATTGAAGCCGGTTTTACGTATTTCGACACGGCCTGGGCATATCCGGGCAGTGAGGACGCGTTTAGGCAGGCGGTTGTTGAAAGATATCCGCGCGAAAGCTATCAGATAGCCACAAAGAACGCGGCATGGATAAAGTGCAAAACGCGTGACGAGGCCATCGCGCAGTTTGAAACGTCGCTCAAGCAGACGGGCGCGGGTTATTTTGACTTTTATCTGCTTCACAATCTGGGCGAAGGACGCACCCACTTTTTCGACGACTTCGATATGTGGACCTTCGTAAAGGAGAAGAAGGCGGAGGGGCTTATAAAGCACATAGGCTTTTCCTTCCACTCGACGCCCGAGGAATTAAGAGAAATACTTACCGCGCATCCCGAGGCCGAATTTGTTCAGCTTCAGATAAATTACGGCGACTGGGAGAATCCCGCAATACAGTCGAGAGGCGTATATGAGGTGGCAAGAGAGTTCGGAAAGCCCGTTATCATCATGGAGCCCGTTAAGGGCGGAATGCTTGCAAAGCCGCCGAAGACCGTTGTCGACGTATTCAAGGCGGCTGACCCCGACGCGTCCCCGGCTTCGTGGGCTATACGCTTCGCCGCCGATCTTGACGGCATCATAACCGTGCTGTCCGGCATGAGCAATATGGAGCAGATGCAGGACAACTTAAATGTAATGAAAAGCTTCACACATCTTACCGACGCCCAGAGAGACGTTATAAAAAATGCCCAGGCGGAGCTTAAGAAGATACCGCTTATCCCCTGCACCACCTGCAATTACTGCGCAAAGGTATGCCCCAAGGATATAGGCATATCCGGCTCCTTCACGGCGCTCAATATGTTCACGCTTTACGGCGACCTTGAGGCCTCGAAGGGACAGGAGATGTGGCTCGTGCGCGGTCACGGCAGAAAGAAGGCTGCGGAGTGCGTAAAATGCGGCAAATGCGAGGATGTATGTCCCCAGCACATAAAGATAAGAGATGAGCTCGTCCGCGTGACCGAGACTTTTGGATAAAGCGCTCACGATGTAATATTAAAGGCTTCCCGTATTCTAACGGGAAGCCTTTTTAAGTTTGTTTTATGCTCTGTCCGGCGAGAGTGCTGAGAATATTGTGTCGGACACACGCTCAAGCGGCGCGGGTCTCTCCTCCGTGAGCCATACCACCGCGGACTTGTAAAGGGCGCCTACAAACGTATAGAGCCTGTATCGGTCGGCAGAATTAAAGGGCATGCTTCCGGCTATCGATTCGTGGAATGCATTGAGCTCGGAAAGAATCATGGCGCCGTAGCCGCATTTATGAAGATTTACGATATATGAGCCGTATTTTTTGAAATACGCAAGGCACCTTCTTATATGCTCCGGCGTATATACGTTTGAAAGGTCGTAGTCGGCGGTGTCGCGGAACTCGTCCAAAACATCGCGCACCAGCTTTATAAGCACGTCCTCCTTGGAGCAGTAGTTCCTGTAAAAGGAGACGCGCGCAACGCCCGCCCGCTTTATTATATCGGTCACGGATATCTCGCGGAGATCGGCCTTCTTCATCAGCTCAAAAACGCTGTCCGTTATCGCTTTTTTTACTCGAAGATTTGCTTCTTTTCTCTTGTCCAATTCAAACGCCCTTCTTATCTGTTACAAAACATAACATTTTGTCCCACATGGATGTATTGCGGCACAAAATTCAAGGTGGTAAGATTTACATATATTATACAAAAAGACGGCTTAAGTGTCAAGAAAGGAGGACGCAATGGCTGATAAAAACACTCCTGCCGCACGCGTCGCAAAGGTCATACGGGTTATAACTGCTCCCCCGTTCATGATAGCACTTCTTATTATATTTCTTACGGCGAACGGTTTCTTTTCGTCTCAGCGCGACGCCGCAGCAGCGTGGCTCGGGCTTGTCATCCTGCCCGTCGCCTCCTACCCCGTCCACAGAGCCGTACCGTCGCTTTACAAAACGGGACGGGAGGGGCAAAGAAAGCTTGCCTTTGTTTTTACCCTCATAGGCTATACATTATGCTTTGTTTACAGCTTCTTTTCGGAAAGCCAGGAAGCAAGGTTCCTCTTTAGTGTATACTTTGCCACCGCGCTCATACTTACGCTTGTAAACAAGCTTCTTCATATCCGCGCAAGCGGTCACACGGCAAGCTCCGTGTCGCCCTGTGTGTTCGCGCTTATGTATTTGTCCCTCGGCACTTTTATTTTCTTTGCGGCGATGTTTTTAATAAGCGTGTGGGCGTCGCTTTATCTTAAGCGCCATAAGCTTACGGACGTTTTTGCGGGGGTCTGCTCCTTTTTCGCGGCGTTCGGCGCTTGTTTTCTTGCAGAGGCCGTTTCATTAAAATAAAAAAGGCTTTCGATATCGAAAGCCTTTTTTCATATCAGAATATCTCACAGCCACGGCGGCCCGCTTCCTTTACGCGGTAGAGCGCCGTGTCGGCGTCCTTGAATATATCGCCCTTCGGGTTCTTTCTGTCGGAGAAGGCCACGCCTACGCTCAGCGACACAGGCGGCAGGCTGTCCTTGGGATTTTGCAGCATCTCGTTTGCGCGGGCTATCTTTGAGCGCACCAGCTCTCTCATGGAGCTGTCCGCGCGCGTCATGATAACTACGAACTCGTCGCCGCCTATGCGGCAGATGATATCGACTGAACGGAAACTCTGCTTAAGCACCTCCGCCACGCGCTTTAATACCTTGTCGCCCACATCGTGGCCGTAGGTGTCGTTTACCGACTTGAAGTAGTCCACGTCTATAAGTATAAGCGCCACATGGTTCATGTCGACGCTTTCAAGCATCATCTCATATGCGCCTCTGTTGAAAAGTCCCGTCAGTCTGTCGTGAGACGCCTCGTGGCTCAGCTTTTCACGCGCCATGCGGTTCTCGCTCAGTATGGCGTTATACGTTCTCGTAACGAACTGAAGCTCCTCCGCGCCCGTGGGAGGCACCTCCTCCTGCCTTCTCATAAGCTCCACCATGCGGGTAAGGGGCTTTCGCACCTGCAGCGTTATGAATATAACTATAAGAAGTACTATAAGAAGAAATAGTATGGTCAGCGCGGACTGGATATTCACATACAGCTTCATCTGACTTGACGCCTGCTCAAGCTCAAGGCTCGACGTGCGTATAAGCTCCTGCGTACAGAGGTTTACATTCTCACGAATGCGGTCCTTGTAATGCATATATGTGTTGTCGAACACAAGCCGCTGAGCCTTCTGCACCTGCTCCTGCGGCGAAAGCGAAAGGTCTCCCTCGTCAATGCCTATGTCGAACAGCGCATCCGGCACGTCGCCCGGATCGTAATCGCCCGCCTCCACCACAAGCCTCATGGCGTGGTATTCCCTGTCCACAAGCTCGTTTGACAGATTGAGTGCCAGCGCAAGATTTGCATACGCTCCGCTGTCGTTGCCCTCAAGAAGCGTCTCAAGATCTAAAAGCGCAAGATCGCGTCTCTTCGTTATTTCGATTTCCTCAAAGAAATCGTTTAAGTATTCTATCTCACCCGTTACTACAAAGCAGCGTACTCTTTCGGTAAGATAATCGGAGCCCGCCTCCATGTTTGAAGCGGCAAGCTGCGCCATGACGTAACGGTTGCTTGCTCTCTCCATACGCTGATATCCCTGCGTTACGGATATGTCGGAAATAAAGAGAGCCGCCGCGGCAATGAGCGCGATTATAACGAAAAAGTAGCTTGTTGTGCGAAGCTGCAGGCCGTGGCGCGTTTTTCCCTTCGTATTCTCCGAAGATGCGCCCGCGTCCTCGCCTTCTTCCGCTTTTTCACTGCCCGTTGACGTTTTCTTTACGGAAGCGCTCTTCTGACCACCGTCCTTCGCCGCCTCCGCCTGCTTTTTTGCATCGATTATGAAGGCGTCAAATTCCTCCGACGGTACGGGCTTTGAGAAGTAATAGCCCTGTACTATATCGCATCCCAGGGCCTTAAGCGAATGGAGCTGGTCAAGCGTTTCAACGCCCTCCGCAATAACGGGCACTTTTAAGTAATCGGCGATGTCTATAATGACCTCTATCATGCGCGTATCGCCCGATTCGGAAAAGGCGCTTCTTATGAACTGCATATCAAGCTTCAGCGCGTCTATGGGCAGGCTTGAGAGCATATTGAGGGACGAATAGCCGGTGCCGAAGTCGTCCATCTCTATATTTAAACCAAGCTTTCTCAGTCTCTGCGCCGTCTCAATTATCTGATCAGACTCCTGCGTATATGCCGATTCGGTTATCTCGATGTGCAGGTCATCATAGGATATATCCTGGTCCCTAAGTATCTTCTGTATGGTCGGCACAAGACCCGGGTCGTACATGTCTATACGCGACACGTTTACCGATATGGGCACCGAGAACCCGTGCTCCGCCTTCCACCTTGCGATGCATTTTGCGGACTCGCGCCACACGTACATATCCAGCTCCTGTATAAGCCCGTTGTTCTCGAAAAGCGGTATGAACACGCCGGGGCTTATTAGCCCCAGCTCGGGGTGCTGCCACCTCACAAGCGCCTCACATCCCGAGAGTACGGGCTCGTCCGACTGCACATTGAACTTCGGCTGCAAATACACCTTGAACTGCTCTTCGTCTATGGCGCGTCTGAAGCCTTCTATGAGCTGTTCGTCGTAAAGCTCCTTTTTGTGGAGCGTATTATCGTAGGTGCCTATGGTCTTCATGAAGTTGCCGCGCACCATGTCCGCTGCCATCTTGGCGCGGTCGAAGCGCCGCTCCACCTCAAGCGACTTGTCGACATACGGGTATACGCCCATTCTCAGACGGACGCGGTTGTTTACGCTGTCGTCTCCCGAAAGGCCTACGGACGCGCTCTCAAGTATCGCCTCATAATCCATTCCGTGGGGGCAGTATACAAGGAATGTATCGGCCTCTCTTCTGCATACAATGCCACCGTCATCGCCAACCATTTCGCGGATCCTTTCGCTTATGCGCCTCAGTATATCGTCGCCGTAGGCGGTGCCGAAGCGTTCGTTAATCATGTGAAAATGATTTATGTCTATAACGATGGCGTCCATATCGGTGTGGGCGTGATGCCTGTCGAACTGCTCCGCGTAACGGTAAAAATATTCGCGGTTGTAAAGCCCGGTAAGGGGGTCGCGCTCCGTATAGCTTATGATGTCTCTGTCCTCGTAAAGCTCTATGGTGCGGTGTACCCTGGCGATTATAACGTCGGCGGGCGGATACGGCTTCGGTATAAAGTCAACCGCTCCCATGATGAGGCTCTCCACCTCCGCCTCCTTATCCGAGGTCGCAACGATGACCGGGATGTTCTTAAGCTCCGGGTCGTCCTTGATTTTCTTTAGAACCTCCGAGCCGGACATGACAGGCATCATAAGGTCAAGAAGCACCAGAGAAAGCATGTTCCTGTTTTCACGGCAGAGCTTCATTGCCTGCTCGCCGTCCTCGGCATATATTAACTCATATTCCGACTCAAGCGTCATACCGAGAAGCTCACGGTTTATAAGCTCGTCGTCAACGATAAGGATAAGCCTTTTGCCGTTTTCGGAGTGAAATCTTTCATGGCTTTTAAGCATAAGCATCACTCCCCCCGTTTAATCGGAACAGACGGATCACCGAAGCGGAAAACGATATTTCCTTCATAAAAACACCTCCGATTTATTTGTCTGTACTTTTAATAAAGCGTTAAGACCCGGCGTTATTTTACGGCGCCGCAGCCTTTTTCGCCGGTTTTACTGCGCGTTGCCGAATATTTCATAGAAACCCTGTCTGTTTTTCATATTTTCCCTCATTTGAATATATATTTTATCATAAAATCCACAAATTGAACAGATATATTCGATATTTTCCCTTTATTTGCGTTTTGTATGGAATTCTTTCCTACCCGCAGCAAAACTGATTGATATTCCTTCAGCCGTGTGCTATAATATTTTTGTTAAACAGCTTTCGGCTTTTGACGACTCATTTTTCAGGAGGTGCGCTATGCCATTCGGCGTTATCACGGACATTACTGAAGCAAAGCTTCTTATACTTTACATTTTCAAATACTGCGGCACTGCGCTTCCGAAGACCGCGCTTGACGATATCGTAAAGACGGATGAGCTTATCGACCATTTCGCGTACAGCGAGGCGTTTGCCCAGCTTTTAAAGTCGGGTCATATTTACAAGGTCCCCGACAGGGACGTATACAGTATTGACGCCGACGGCGAAGAGGCTATAAGCCTTCTTACGAAAAACATTCCTTTTTCAATACGCGAACGCGCTATTAAGGAGTCCACCGTGGTGCTTGCGCGTATGAGAGAAGCGGAGCATATAGTCGGAGAATACTACCCGAATGACGACGAGGCCGGCTCGTATACCGCCGTATTAAAAATAATCGGGGAATCGGATACGCTCTTTGACCTTAAGCTCTGGCTCCCCAACAGGATGCAGAGCGATATAATAACCACGAATTTCAAGAAAGACCCCATCGGCGTCTTTAAGGAATTTTTGAAGCTTGTATCAAATTAAATAATATAAATACAGGGAGGACAAAATGAAGGATTTAGACAAGGTAATAAAGAGAGTTACCGGAGGAAAGGGCGGCGAATCTTTTCTTATACTGGGCAGTGAAAAAACGGCCGTTATCGACACGGGAGCCGCGTATTGCGCATCCGTGCTCATCGATAACATTGAAAAAGAGTTAAACGGACGCACACTCGATTACATATTCATCACCCATTCCCATTTTGACCATGTCGGCGCGGTTGCGAACCTTAAGGCGCACTGGCCGAACGCAAAAGTGGCCGGCGGCACCCACGCAGCGGACATTCTCGCCCGCCCCAATGCAAGAAAGCTTATAAGAAAGCTCTCCGAGGGCGCGCAGCAGCTTTTCGACCCCGAGGGAAAATTCCCTCCGGTGGAATACGACAATGACCTTCTTGTATGCGATATCTCCTTAAAGGAGGGCGACACGGTATCGCTTGGAGATATCACCGTGCGCGTGCTTGACGCGACGGGACACACGCGCTGCTCCGTAGCGTTCTATCTTGAGGAGCTCGACGTTAACTTCATGAGCGAATCCGTGGGCGTTCTTTTAAAGAGCGGCGACCACTTCCCCTCTTATGTAACGAGCTACAGCAACGCTATCGATACCATCGAAAAGTTCCGAAAGCTCAACGCGCGCTATTTTGTCGTTCCCCACTCCACCGAGATAATGGACATAAAAGAAATGCCCGGTTTTTATGATACGGCGGTAAGGGTCGCGCGTGAGCAGAAGGACAAAATATTAAGACTCCACGACGAAGGCATGGACAACGACGCCATAACTAACGCGATCGTCAAAGAGATGTCGCCTATTCTTCTTAAGAACAACCAGACCGAGGAGGCCTTCACGCTCAATATGACGAATACGGTAAAGACCGTCATCCGCGATTTCAGACCCGAAGAGGCCAAGGCGTAAAAAGAAACATAAAACAGCGTATGAGCGCGGCTCATACGCTGTTTTTCGTTATATGGATATCAAAAAGGCTTTTTCGCGCTCTATCTCAGAATCATCCCCGGCGCGCTGCTCCATGCTTCGGCAAGAGGCACGCCGTCAAGAAGAAGGAACGCCTTATATTCATTCGCTTCGGCAAGTGTCATGCTGTCCGATACGCTCGAAGTTATCTTTACAACACGGCTTTCCGTCATTGCGCCGTTTTCATCGTAGAGCGCCACTATAAAGTCGGCATTTTCGCCTTCCGGCAGAGTTATGTCATACGAAAGCGTCGCACCGTCAAGTGTTACGTCCATGGAAGCAGGCGCGCGCTCGGCAAATGCGAAGTCGGAAAAATGCGTAAGCACGAAGGTTACCGTGCCGTTTTCCCTGTCGCGGTAGGGCTGTATGTGCTCGGTCGTTCCGTCCGCGCGGTGATGAAGTATATCAAGGAAGTCAATATTTATCCCCTCAGGCACGGGAAGCGTCACCTTCACCGGTACCGAAAGTTCGTCTCTGTCCCCCAGAACGCTCTCATTCGTCTCGGCGTCAACGACGTCCATTGAGAAGGATACGGTGTTCTTATACATAAGTGGAAGCACATGTGTGCTTTGCGCTTCGTCTATTTTAAACACAAGCTTCTGCCCCGCGTCGGCGTTAAGACCCGCGCCGATAATGTCCACAGCGCCTTCGGATATCGTTTCACTCATGGCGTCCGTGACCACAATATCAGGCACTTTGCCGCTCATCTGTTCAAGCCATCCGATATTGCCTGCGGCCTGCTCGTCGTATTTATCGGCAGCCATACATGCGGCAAGCTCATCCGTGTTGATTTCGCGCACCTGCGCTATCGCGTCCTCTATTTCCTCCGGGGTGCTTTCCTCTGAAAGAGCGTCCATAATGGTATTAAGCTCCATCGACACATCGGAAATAAACATAGGCTCGCTCATTTCCGAAAAATCGCTGCAGAGCGCCGTCGTTATATCCGAGCTGAAAAGGCGCACCTTGAAGTAGTAATAACCCGCGCCGTTTTCCTCTATATAAAAGTCGGGCAAATCGGAATTTGTGTCCTTAAAGGTAAGCTTGCCCGCGGTGCCCACTTCTCCCGCAAATATCGGCTCCGTATCAAGATCCGGCGCAAAAAGGATGACCGTATCGGTGCCGCCTGCGAGCTCGGTCTCGTCGTAATCCCAGTTCATTGTGTATTCACCGTCTTCATAGCTCCAGAAAAGGCCATAAGGCGCATCAAGGCGCTCCTCGGGCGCGTCAAAGTGCCACGTTTCGGAAACTGCCGCTCTGCTGTCGGCATATTCGGTATAGTCTCCCACCGTCACGGCGGTAAAATAATAATCTCCGCTCTCTTCAAAATCGGGTACAAATACGTCGTAAATGTGGTCGTTTGCCCCGGAAAAATCGCTCCAGTCTATTTCCTCGGGCTCTTCACCCTCAATCTCCCTGTAAACGGCTATCCTGTAAACGCCCTGATTCCTTCTTGGAATAAGATGGGACACGTATCCGGGGAACGGCTCTCCGCCCCACATTTCTCCCCACTTAAGACCAAAGGGTTCATCAAGCATGGGAAGACCGTTTTCGTCATATTCTATGTGGGATGTCCCGGAGTTTATATGTATAACGTCAGAATATACCGTTTCTCCCGTGCAGTAGTCTTCATTCGGACTCATTACATAGCGAAGATCATATGCGTCGGTCTCAGGGTCTATCTCAATCGGTGCGTCCGGTATTAAAAAGACATATGGGCCCGTCAAATCATTGTCGTACCATGTCTCGCCGTCCACGCTGTACTGCCAATGTCCGTCCGCATAATACGCGGGGTGCTGCTCTCCGTCGCTGTATATGCCTTCGCCCAGGAGCGCAAGATTCGGTTCATCTTCATAGCCAATGTTCTGTGCCGCCGGATAGACCATGTTTTCATCAAAGTATATTCCCGCGCCTTCAAGTACGGGAAGCTCCTCCGGTATCGGCTCAAGCTCGATCTGTACATAAAAATCACTTGATACCGTGCCTAAATACATTGCCCCCGATTTTTTGCTTTGCCGCACAAAGTCATACGTTCTGTCGAAATAAGTATTGACTCTGACCTCCTGTATCCGATAGCCCTTTTTGATATTGCTTATCTGGAGCGCGAGCGCGGTATCTGCGGGAATATCCACGCTGCCGCTGCCTTTTTTAAGCACAGTGGGGCTGTCGTTTTGCATGGTTGTTTCGTCAAACACCGTAACGGTGCAGAGGCTGTCGTCATAATAGAGCGTCAGCGTATACGTTTCGTCCGCCGCAAAAGCCGCGGGCATAAGCGTAAGAACGAGCATAACGCAGAGAAGTATTGAAGTAAGTTTCTTCATTTTTCATTCCCTTCTTGTTGAAGCCATTTTAAGATAAGAAAAAAAGCGGCCTCATCGCAGAATGAGACCGCTTTTAAATTCCGTT
>JAFOLN010000125.1 GCA_017419325.1 Clostridia bacterium | reverse complement strand
GCGTCTTTGCGTTCTCCACTATGCGCTTCTGATATTCCTTGAACTCGGGCTTTAAAGCCTCGCCCAAAGCCGCCGCCTTCGCCGCGATGACGTGCATGAGGGGGCCGCCCTGGGTGCCGGGGAATATGGCCTTGTCCACGGTCTTCTTGTACTCCTCGCGGCAGAGGATGAGTCCGCCTCTCGGGCCGCGCAGCGTCTTATGCGTCGTCGTCGTTACGATGTCGGCGTACGGCACGGGGCTTTCATGGAGACCCGCCGCAACGAGACCGGCGATGTGGGCCATGTCCACCATAAGGTACGCGCCCACCGACTTTGCTATCTCGCTCATGCGCTTGAAGTCTATCGCGCGGGGGTATGCGCTTGCGCCCGCGATTATCATTTTCGGCTTGTTTGCCTCGGCGATGTCGGCAAGCTTGTCGTAATCTATCCTGTGGGTCACGGGGTCAACGCCGTATGCCACGATGTTGAAGTAAGAGCCCGACATATTTACGGGGCTGCCGTGGGTCAGGTGACCGCCCTCGGAAAGGTTCATGCCCAGAACGGTGTCGCCCGGCTTAACGAGGGCGAAATATGCCGCCATATTTGCGTTCGCGCCGGAGTGGGGCTGAACGTTCGCGTGCTCGGCGCCGAAAAGCTCCTTTGCGCGGTCGATGGCCAGCTGCTCCACCACGTCAACGCATTCGCAGCCGCCGTAGTAACGCTTGCCGGGATAGCCCTCGGCGTATTTATTCGTCAGCACGGTGCCCATAGCCGCCATAACGGCCTTCGATACAAAGTTCTCAGAGGCGATAAGCTCTATATTGCGTCTCTGACGCATAAGCTCAGCTTCCATTGCCGCGCCCAGCGCGGGATCGCAGTTCTTAACGAAATCGATGTTTTCTTTCATATTTTCCTCCGGTCTTTCACTTTATTTGCAATTTTTACGTCAATGATATATTATATTTTAAAAGAAAATAAAATCTTTTTCTATTATATATAAGCGCAGGTCAAAATTCAACCGAAAACAGGGCGGGAAATTGATTTTTGTAAAAAGATAATAAAAGAGTGGTCAAAATGAAAAATAAGTTAAAAGATAAGGCAAAATATGTGGTTGACGCGCTGAAGGCCGAATATCCCGAGGCGCTCTGCTCCCTTCTGTCGGAAAACCCGGTACAGCTTCTTATTGCGACGCGCCTTTCGGCGCAGTGTACCGACGCGCGGGTGAATATCGTAACGCGGGAGCTCTTCGCCCGCTATCCCGAAACGGAGGATTATGCCGCCGCAGATATAGCGGAGCTTGAGGCAATCGTTCGCCCCTGCGGCTTTTATAAGGTGAAGGCGCAGAACATCCGCGATATGTGCCGCATGCTGCTTTCGGACTTTGACGGCCGCGTGCCCGACAATATGGACGACCTTTTGAAGCTCCCCGGCGTGGGGCGAAAGACGGCGAACCTTATTTTGGGCGACGTATACAAAAAGCCCGCCGTCGTCGCCGACACCCACGCCATACGCATATCGAACCTTCTGGGGCTCTGTACGTCGAAGGACCCCGTAAAGGTGGAGATGCAGCTTAAAGCCGTTGTTGAGCCGTCGGAGCAGTCCGACCTCTGCCACCGTTTCGTGCTCCACGGACGCGCCGTCTGCGTGGCGCGCCGCCCCAAATGCGCCGTGTGCACCCTCGCGCCCTACTGCGACTATGCCTCTGGCCGGCAGGCCTGACACAGACCCTCCGGGCACCCCCCGGAGGGATTTTTTTGAATAAAGAAGCTTCTTTCTAACACCCTCATAACCCCCGACGGGAACCGAAGTCACGGGCGCGGAATGGTTGTATAAAACTTCGTTCTATAGACTTGAAAACGGCTTTTTGCAGATTTGCAAAGCCGTTTTTCTGTTTTTTCAAAATTTCTTTTTAGAACCACGGGTCTAAAGACTTTTGTCGCCTGCCGGCGGGGCGTACTTTTGTGACCAAAAGTACCAAAAGTCTTGAGAGACTGCCGCCTCTCAAACTCTCCGCTCCCTCGCTCTCGGGGACGC
>JAFOLN010000124.1 GCA_017419325.1 Clostridia bacterium | reverse complement strand
TTCACCGACTGCTGCGACGCCATGCGAAGAACGTATGACGTTATAAAAAAAGACGGCATGCCGTTCATATATCTTCTGCCCCTGCCCCATAAGACGGGCGAGGCGGAGACGAGGCTTTTTGCCTCGCATTTAAAGGCGTTAAAGGACGCATACGAAGAATACTCCGGCATAACGTTCTCATGGCAGAGGGCGGCTGACGCCTGCATGAAAAACGTGGAGCGGGACGCGCCCTGCCAAAGCCACGTAAGCGTCATGGGCGCCCACGGCGGGCGCATGCTATGCGAGAGGGTGAGAGAGTCGCTTCCCGGCATTGAGGTGCGCGACATGACGTGCTCCTCGGACAGGGCGTTTAAGAAAGACATGCTTTGCGAAACGCCGAAAAGCGAGGAAGAGTTCTTTTTGTGGTACGCGGGTCTTCTTCTTTCGGGGCTTACGCCCTGTATGAGAATGTTCGATGTAAAGACGCGAGACCGGCGGGAGAACGGACTTCGGGGCATAATATATCACACGATAAAATTCTGCGACTATTACGGCTTTGAATACGCCGACATAAAAAACAGCGCGTCCGTCCCCGTTTTAAAGATAGAGACGGACACCACGCCCCAGTCATCGGGTCAGCTTAAGACGCGAATAGAGGCGTTCGGTGAAACGCTTGGGATAAAAGAGATGAAAAAGAGCAATGCTTTACAGGGAAGCGGCACGGTCCGCTTCATCGCGGGACTCGATTCCGGCTCCGCAAGCACCGACGCGGTCATAATGGACGGCGCGGGCAATATTTTGGGCAGCGCCGTAATAAAAACGGGCATGTCCGCGACAAAAAGCGCCCGCGAGGCGCTTCGGGCGGCGGTTTCCGGGGCGGGGCTTGACATAAGCGACATATCCCGCGTAATTGCCACGGGCTACGGCCGCGATTTTATAGACATGGAAAAAGAGACGGTAACGGAGATTACGTGCCACGCAAGGGGCGCGCAGTATCTTTTCCCCGACGCGCGCACCGTAATAGATATAGGCGGGCAGGACTCCAAGGTCATCCGAACGGACGGACATGGCGGCGTGGAGAGCTTCGTTATGAACGACAAGTGCGCCGCTGGAACGGGACGCTTCCTTGAGATGCAGGCCCGCGCCCTGGGGCTTTCCATGGAGGAGATGAGCCGCCTGGGGCTTTCGTGGAAAAACGAGGTCACCATATCGAATATGTGCACCGTGTTCGCGGAGTCGGAGGTGGTGGGTCTTGTGGCAAGGGACACGCCCGCGCCCGACATAATACACGGTCTGAACGATTCCGTCGCGGCGAAGACTGTAAGCCTCATACGCCGCGTAAAGGGAGAGGCAGGGTACGCCATGACGGGCGGCGTGTCGAAAAATCAAGGCGTTGTAAAATGCCTTGAGAAGCGGCTTCAAAGCCCGCTTGCCATATCGGAGCATTCACAGCTCTGCGGCGCCATAGGAGCCGCGCTTATAGGATGGGACAGCCTTAAAACAAAGGCATAACGAGGAACGGGAGATGTATACGACTTAAAATGCAGAACACTTCGGGCAGAACGAAAACAATAATAAATACAAGCATCGCCTCTGCGGCGGTAAACGCGCTGATGGCGGCGGCAAAGGGCGTTATAGGCGTCATGACGGGCTCGCCCGCCATAATATCGGACGGCGTGAGCAATCTTACGGACGCGCTTACGGGCGTCATAGTGCTGACGGGCGCGAAGCTCTCGGACAAGCCGCCCGACAGAAAGCACCCGCTTGGCTACGGAAGGATTGAGTATCTTTTTACGCTCATTCTCGTAATGATAACAATTTACGGCGGCGTGACCGCGATCATCGGCGGCGTTTCGGGCATAATACACCCGTCCGCGCCCCATTATGACACGGTCTCCCTCATAATCGTGGCGGCGGTCATAGTCGTGAGATTCATTCTCGGCGCGTTCACGAAGAAGAAGGCCATAGCCACCGGCTCCGACTCGGTCATGGTGCTTGCCATGAAGGCTATAAACAACGCGAAGTTCTCGATACTTACCCTCGCGCTTGCGTTTATATACATATTCTTCTCCGTAAGCCTTGAGGCGTATCTCGCGGTGTTCATAGGCGTTATGGTCTTAAAGGGCGGCATAGAGCTTATGCTTCGCACGGTGAGCAAAATAGTGGGACAGCGCTCCGAGGTGGAGCTTACTAACAAGATTAAAAAGACAATCGCGTCCTTCGACGGCGTATACGGCGCATACGACCTGCTTTTACATAACTACGGCCCCGAAAAGCTCACGGGAAGCGTTCATATTGCCGTGTCCGACACAATGACCGCAGACCGCCTCGATACGCTCCAGCGCCGCATAGTCAGACGCGTCGCAGGCGAGCACGGCGTCGTGCTGACGGGCATAAGCATATACTCCGTCAATACCCATTCGGGCGAGGCGGCCGATGTGGAGGAGAAAGTGAGGAAAGCGGTCATGGCGCACGAAAACGTGATAGGCATGCACGGCTTTTATATTAACAAAGAGGATATGACGCTTTCTTTGGACGCAGTGGTGTCGTGGGATGAAAAGAATCTTCCCGCTTTAAGAGAGGCGATAATTTCGGAGGCGGCGGCCATATGCCCGGGCTTTGAGATAAACGTTTCCCTCGATCCCGACTTAAGCGACTGAGCAAAAGCATAAAATCGTTGACAAGCCCTCGGCTTAAATATATAATAAATGTTTGGAAAAAGATAAAGATATAAGGAGTTTTTTTATGGAATACATGGGTCTCAATGAGATAAGAGAAAAGTTTCTTTCGTTTTTTGAAAGCAAGGATCATTTAAGGCTCAAGAGCTTCCCGCTCGTGCCGATAAACGATAAGTCCCTTCTTTTGATAAACTCGGGCATGGCGCCCTTAAAGCCCTACTTCACGGGTGAAAAGACGCCGCCCTCGAAGCGCGTTACCACCTGTCAGAAGTGCATCCGCACGCCCGACATCGAGCGCGTGGGCAAAACGGCGCGCCACGGCACCTTCTTTGAGATGCTGGGCGACTTCTCCTTCGGCGATTATTTCAAAAACGAGATAATCCCGTGGGCGTGGGAGTTCTGCACGGACGTTATGAAGCTGCCTGTGGAGAAGCTTTACGTTACCGTATACGAGAACGACGACGAGGCCTATGAACTCTGGAACAAGAAGATAGGCATCCCCGAGGAGAGAATCGTGCGCCTCGGAAAAGAGGACAACTTCTGGGAGATAGGCATGGGCCCCTGCGGACCCTGCTCCGAGATATATTTCGACCGCGGCGAGGAGAACGGCTGCGGCAAGCCCGACTGCAAGCCGGGCTGCGACTGCGACCGTTTCGTTGAATTCTGGAACCTGGTGTTCACCCAGTTCGATTCCGACGGCGCGGGCAACTACGCTCACCTTGAGCATCCGAACATCGACACCGGCATGGGCCTCGAGCGCATGGCCTGCATAGTGCAGGGCGTGGACAACCTCTTCGAGGTAGACACGATTAGAAGAGTAATAGACCACGTTGCGCGCCTCGCTCATACCGAATACAAGAAGGACCCCGTAAAGGATATGTCCATCCGCGTTATCACCGACCACATAAGAAGCGTCACCTTCCTCGTAAGCGACGGCGTGCTTGCCTCCAACGAGGGCCGCGGATACGTCCTTCGCAAGCTTTTAAGACGCGCCGCAAGACACGGCAAGCTCTTAAAGATAGAGGGCACCTTCCTTTCCGACCTTTGCGAGACCGTTATACAGGAGTCGGGCGAGGCTTATCCCGAGCTTATTGAAAAGCGCGACTTCATAAAGAAGGTAATAAGCATGGAGGAGGAGCGCTTCATAGAGACGATAGACTCCGGCATGGCGCTGCTTGATTCCATGATAGCCGAGATGCAGGAAAGCTCCGACCCCAAAAAGAAGCACATCTTCTCCGGCGACACCGCCTTCAAGCTCTACGACACCTACGGCTTCCCGCTTGACCTTACCCGCGAGATACTCGAGGAGAAGGGCATCGTCGTTGACGAGGTGAGATTTGAGGAGCTTATGGAGAAGCAGCGCGAGATGGGCCGCGCGAACCGCGCCGCTATGGACGACGTAAGCTGGAGCGCGAACTCCATGTCCGACATAGGCGAGGATATAGAATTCAAGTTCGTGGGCTACGAGACCTTCGCCGCGGACGCGAAGGTAGCCGTTATGATGAAGGACGGCCAGAAGGTGGACGTGGCACAGGAGGGCGACAGCGTTCTCGTTGTGCTTGACACCACTCCCTTCTATGCGGAGGGCGGCGGCCAGGTCGGCGACGTGGGCATAATAAACGCTCCCAACGGCGTGCTCACCGTGCGAGACACGAAGAAGACGGCCTTCGGCGTACACGTACACATCTGCTCCGTAAGCGAGGGCACCGTGTTCAAGGATGACTCGGTACGCGCCATCGTCGACAAGGAGATACGCTTAAAGACCATGCGCAACCACTCCGTGACCCATATAATGCAGAAGGCGTTAAAGGAGATGCTGGGCGACCATATCACCCAGTCGGGCTCGTATGTTGACCAGTACCGCACCCGCTTCGACTTTACCCATTTCTCTCCCGTTACGAAGGAGGAGCTCCATAAGGTCGAGCGCAGAGTAAACGAGATAATCATGGAAGGCCTCCCCATAACCTTCTCCTACATGAGCATAGACGAGGCCAAGGCCATAGGCGCGACCGCCGACTTCGGCGAGAAGTACGGCGACGTGGTGCGCGTTGTAAACATGGGCGACTACACCATAGACCTCTGCGGAGGCACGCACCTTGACAATACGGCAAAGGTGGGTCTTTTCAAGATAGTTTCCGAGGCGTCCGTTGCCGCAGGCACCCGCCGTATAGAGGCCGTGACCGGCACCAATGTGCTTGAGTTCTTACAGAGAGCCGAGAACGAGATCGCGGAGGCTGCGGGCCTTCTTAAGACCACGCCTCAGGACCTCGTACAGAGAGCGCATCAGGTGGTTCAGGAGATGAAGGACAACTCCAAGATAATAGAGAAGCTCTCGTCGCGCATAGCAAACATGCAGATAGTCGATATGCTGAACGTATCGAAGGACATAAAGGGCGTGAACGTGGTTGCAGCAAAGCTTGACGATGTTGACATGGACACCATGCGCATGATGGGCGACGCCGCAAAAGAGCGCGTTCCTAACGGCGTGGCCGTTATATCCACCGTGAAGGACGGCAAGGTGAGCCTGCTTTGCGTATGCGGTAAGGACACCATAGCACGCGGTGCTCACGCGGGCAAGATAATAAAGGCCGTTGCGTCCATATGCGGCGGCGGAGGCGGCGGCCGTCCCGACAGCGCGACTGCGGGCGGCAAGGACGCGTCGAAGCTCGAAGCGGCGCTTGAAGCTGTAAATAATATCGTTTCCGATATGATAAAATAAAAATGCCGTTATTTCGGCAAGCAAAGGAGGGTTTCCTATGGATGACTGCTTATTCTGCAAAATAATCGCAGGCGAGATACCTTCGAAGAAGATTTACGAGGACGACAAATGCTATGCGTTCTACGACATTTCGCCTCAGGCGCCCGTGCATTTTCTTATGATACCGAAGATGCACATAAAGGACGCAAACGAGCTTAACGCGGAGAACGCCGCGGTCGTAGCGCACTGTTATGTGAAGATCGCAGAGACGGCAAAGACGCTCGGCATCGCAGAAGACGGCTACCGCATTGTTAACAACTGCGGAACGAACGGTCAGCAGACGGTGGGACATCTTCATTTCCACGTGCTGGGCGGCCGCATGATGACGTGGCCTCCGGGCTGATTCTTTCAGGGGTATATAAAAGCATCAAGGGGAAAGGGTATTTTAAAAATGAGCCAACTTAAGCCTAACGACGGCAAAAAGGCCGTGGTAGAGGTGGACGGAGCGCATTATCTCCGTCTGCCCATAAGAACGCACGTAATAACCGATCAGGACAAAATAGAGGACGTGGCCGTAAAGTACGCGAAGGAGCACGTCCGCGAGGGCGATATATTCTTCGTTTCGGAGAAGGCCGTGGCCTGCACCCAGCGAAGAGCCATACCGCTGGAGGAGATACATCCGAGAAAGCTTGCAAGGTTCTTAACGAAATTCGTATATAAGTCGCCCTTCGGCATTGGACTCGGAATGCCGGAGACGATGGAGATGGCTTTAAGGGAGTGCGGCGTGCCGCGCATCCTTTTCGCCGCGGGCGTAAGCGCCATAGGCAAGCTTTTCCGTCAGCGCGGCTGGTTCTATAAGATAGCGGGCTACAAGGCAGAGTCTATAGACGGCCCCACGCCCAACACGCTGCCGCCCTACAACAGATACGTTGTGCTGGGTCCCGCGGAGCCGGACGAGGTGGCAAAGAGCCTTTCAAAGGCGCTGGGCATCCGCGCCTGCGTCGTTGACATAAACGACCTGGCGGGACGCATCCTCGGCGCGTCGCATACGAGCATGAACCGCGACACGCTTGTAAAGATACTTAAGGACAACCCGCTGGGTCAGAGCGCACAGCAGACCCCCATGGGTCTTATACGCAAGGTGGACGCGGAGGACGTTGAGACCATCGAGGCCGCCGTTAAGACGGCAAGAGAGGCGTATGAGGAGGCCGAGTCCGCCATTCCCACGGCTACGGACGCCGCAAAGGAGGCAATGGCCGAGGCCGCACGCGAAGCGGCTCCCAATGTGGAGAAAACGACCCAAGCCGCAGCCGAAACGGTAAAAAGCGCGGCCGAGACCGCAAAGGCGGCAAGCGAAGCGCAGAAGATGGCCGAAACGGTAATCGACGAGGCCATGGCGTCAAAGAGCATGCCTACGGCGACGCAGGCCGCAAAAGAGGCCATTGAGGAAGCCTCGAAGATACAGGAATAATCAGACCACACGGACAAGAGAGGGGCAAGGCATTCACCGCCCCTCTTTTTTCACATTTACGGCACAAAGCGCGGCGCGAAGAATAGTATAATAACGGATGAATACATATTTTTCATATTGTAAGTAAAATTTATTGTGCTTTAGGCGCGAATGTGTTATAATTCACTATTATATTATTTATTTTTAAGGCAAGGAAATAAGAATGATAATACTGGGCATCGATCCCGGGCTCGCAACGGTGGGATACGGCATAATTGAATACAGGGGCAATTCATTTACGACGCTGGATTACGGCGCGATACTTACAGAGGCGCACACGGAGTTCAATTCGCGGCTTCTGTCCATAAACGCGCAGCTTATAAACCTTATCAATATGTTCAAGCCCGACGCCGTCGCCATAGAGGAGCTGTTTTTCAACAAAAACATAAAGACGGCCATAGCCGTGGCTCAGGCCAGGGGCGCGATACTTCTTACCTGCGCGCAGAACAACGTGCCGACCTTCGAGTATACGCCGCTTCAGGTAAAGCAGGCGGTGGTGGGCTACGGCCGCGCCGACAAGAACCAGGTGCAGCAGATGACGAAGATACTTCTGAACCTTAAGGCCGTGCCGAAGCCCGACGACACCGCCGATGCGCTTGCCATCGCCATATGCCACGCGCACAGCAACAATTCCATCATGAGGTGAGATATGTTTTATTACCTTAACGGCACCGTGGAGATAATCGACGATACGCGCGTTGCAGTTGACTGCGGCGGCGTGGGATATCTCGTATATACGGGGCTTCATACAAGAAAGCAGCTTAAGGACGGAGAGAAGACGAAGCTTTATACATACGCCTCCATAGGCGAAGACAAGTTCGACATATACGGCTTTCTTACAAGAGAGGAGCTTGACCTTTTTACGGCTCTTTTGGACGTTTCGGGCGTGGGCGCAAAGAGCGCCGCAAGCCTTCTTTCCATGCCGCCCGACACGGTGATACGCGCCATAGTCACGGGCGACCATAAAACGATACAGAAGGCGCAGGGCATAGGAAACAAGGCCTCGCAGAGAATAGTGCTTGAGCTTAAAAACAAGTTTAAGGGCTACACCTTCCCCGAGGGCGAAGGCGACGACGGGCCTACCTCCTTCGTGCAGGGCAGCCGCTTCGAGGAAGCGAGGGACGGTCTTACGGCTCTCGGCTTCAGCCTTCAGCAGGCGGAGGGCGTTCTTAAGGGCATGGACACCGAGTCCATGACGGTCGAGGAGATAATAAGAAAAAGCCTTAAAGAATTGATGAGATAAAGGAGCGAACCGCCTTGAGTGAGGAAAACAGGACAAGGCTTATATCGGAAAACCTTACGTCGTTTGACGCGGACATCGAGACCTCGCTTCGCCCGCGCCATATGGACGAATACATAGGACAAGAGAAGGCGAAGGAACGCCTCTCCATCGCCATAAAGGCGGCAAAAGAGAGAGGCGAGGGCATAGACCATGTGCTTTTATACGGCCCTCCGGGACTCGGAAAGACGACTCTCGCCGGCGTTATAGCAAACGAGATGGGCGTAAACCTCAGGGTGACCTCGGGCCCCGCCATAGAAAAGCCGGGCGACCTTGCGGCGCTTCTTACGAACCTGTCGGAGCACGATGTACTGTTCATAGACGAGATACACAGACTGAGCCGCAGCGTGGAGGAGATACTTTATCCCGCCATGGAGGACTGCGAGCTTGACATAATCATAGGAAAAGGCCCGTCGGCGCGCTCAATACGCCTAGAGCTAAAGCCCTTCACCCTTATAGGGGCCACCACCCGCGCGGGACAGATAACGTCGCCGCTTCGCGACAGGTTCGGCGTTATACTGCGCCTTGAGATGTACACGGACAGGGAGCTTCTCGAGATTGTCATGCGCTCGGCGCGCATCCTTGGCATAACGGCCGAGGAGGATGGGGCGCTTGAGATTGCGAAGCGCTCAAGAGGCACGCCGCGTATAGCAAACAGGCTTTTAAAGAACGTGCGCGACTACGCGCAGGTGAGGGCGGACGGCGTTATAACGAAGGAAGTTGCCGACAGCGCGCTTTCCATGCTTGAGATAGACGCGCTGGGGCTTGACGCCATTGACAGGCGGATGCTTAAATCCATAATTAAAATATTCGGCGGCGGCCCCGTGGGACTTGATACGCTGGGCGCCACCATAGGCGAGGACTCGAACACCATAGAGGACGTATACGAGCCGTACCTTATGCAGATAGGCTTTCTCGGACGCACCCCGAGAGGCCGCGTAGTTACGCCGCTTGCATACAGGCATCTTGGCATACCCATGAAGGATGAGAAAAACGAAGGCGGCAGCCAGCTTAAAATGGATATGCCGTAAGAAATATTTTCGGAGGATTATTATGGGCAAATATTTTGGCACCGACGGGATACGGGGCATCGCAAACACAGACCTTACGAACGAGCTTGCGTTCAGGACGGGCAGAGCGGCGGCGCTTGTGCTTTCAGAGGCCTGCGCGCATAAGCCCCTCATACTCATAGGAAAGGACACGCGCATATCCTCTGATATGCTTGAGGCGGCCATGACGGCGGGCTTTTGCTCCGTTGGAGCGGGCGTTGTAAGCCTCGGCGTCATCCCCACGCCTGCGGTGGCTTACTTTGTAAAGAAGCTTTCCGCCGATGCCGGCGTGGTTATCTCCGCGTCCCACAATTCCATGGAATACAACGGCATAAAGCTGTTCAATTCGGAGGGACGAAAGCTCTCCGACGAGATAGAAGCAAAAATAGAGGCCATTCTTGACGACAAAGAATTTGAATTTCCCGTCGTGTCGGGCGCGGACGTGGGAAAAGTCCGCGTATATGCCGACGCGAAGAAGGAATACGTCGATTTTCTCATGACGGCCGCGGACGGCAGCCTTTCGGGCATGAAGATAGCCGTTGACTGCGCGAACGGCTCCGCGTCGGGCACTGCCGGCGAGCTTTTCGGGCGCCTCGGCGCGGACGCATACGTGTTCTCGAACACGCCCGACGGCACAAATATAAATGACAAGTGCGGCTCTACGCATCTTGAGGCGCTGAAGGCTGTCGTAAAAGAGGGCGGCTACGATGTGGGCGTGGCATTCGACGGAGACGCCGACCGCGTGCTCATGGTGGACGAATGCGGCGAAGAGATAGACGGCGACAGGATAATCGCGGGTCTTGCCCTCGACATGAAGAAAAACGGCACGCTTAAGGGAAACGCCGCTGTCGTTACCATAATGACCAACATGGGCTTTTTCAAGCGCATGGAGGCGGACGGCATAGACGTTGTAAAAACGAAGGTGGGCGACAGGTACGTCATCGAGGCCATGCTTGAGGGCGGCTATAACATAGGCGGCGAGCAGTCGGGGCATATTATCCTTTCCGACTACAACACCACAGGCGACGGCGAGCTTTCCGCGCTGAGGTGGCTGCTTGCGCTGAAAAAGCAGAACATACGCGCATCGGAATTTGCGTCCGTCATGAAAAAGTTCCCGCAGACGATAAAGAACGTGCGCGTAACTCCCGAGGGAAAGAAGGCAATAGACTCCGACCCCGACATACAGACCGTTATAGCGAAGGTAAACGACGCTCTCGGCGACACGGGACGCACCGTGGTGCGCGCGTCGGGCACGGAGGCTCTCATCCGCGTAATGCTTGAGGGCGAGGACACGGATATGATAGAAAAGCTTGCTGACGAAATAGCAGGCGCGATAAAGGATAAATACGGAGCATAGGATATGTGGTTAGCCGAGAACTGGCGCGATTATGAGGTGCTTGACGCCTCCGACGGAGAAAAGCTTGAGCGCTGGGGAGATATAATACTTATACGTCCCGATCCCACCGTGATCTGGACAAAAAACAGGGATGCGAAGCTTTGGGGACGTGCCGACGCGCGATATACGCGCTCAAAAAGCGGCGGCGGCTCATGGGACAGGTTTGCGCGGGACACGTTCTTTGTGTCCTACGGCGAGCTTCGCTTCAGACTTAAGCAGTTCGGCTTCAAGCATACGGGGCTTTTCCCGGAGCAGGCCGTAAACTGGGACTGGTTCATGCCGCTTATAAAGAACGCGGGACGCCCCGTGCGTGTTTTAAACCTCTTTGCGTACACGGGCGGCGCGACAATGGCCGCCGCAAAGGCGGGAGCCAGCGTCTGCCACGTTGACGCGGCGAAGGGCATGGTATCCTGGGCGAAGGACAACGCGGCCGCCTGCGGCCTTACGGACGCGCCCATACGGTACATCGTGGACGACTGCATAAAATTCATAAAGCGCGAGATAAGGCGCGGCTCAAGATACGACGCCGTCATAATGGATCCCCCGTCCTACGGGCGCGGCCCCGACGGCGAGGTGTTCAAGATTGAGGACAGGCTTTACGAGCTTTGCGAGCTTTCCGAGTCGCTTTTAAGCGACGAGCCGCTCTTCTTTCTTGTAAACTCGTATACCTCCGTACTGGGCCCGGCCCTTATAGAGAATATACTGAAGCTTACCGTAACGAAGAAAAGGGGAGGCAGGGTGTCCTCCCGGGAGATAGGTCTTCCCGTAAAGAGCGCCGATATAGTGCTGCCTTGCGGCACGGCGGGGCGCGTCGAGTTTTAATATTTGGAGATTTATGATGAAACCTTTTATCTCATTTGAGAATGTGAGCTTTAAATATGCTCCCGAGCAGCCGAAGCCGGTGCTTGACAGGATAAACCTCACCGTAGAGGAGGGCTCCTTCGTCACGGTGCTTGGGCACAACGGAAGCGGCAAATCAACGCTTGCGAAGCACCTAAATGCCATACTTACTCCCACCGAGGGCAAGGTATACGTTGACGGGATAGACACCGCCGATGAGGAGAAGCTTTTCGAGCTTCGCCAGCGCGTCGGCATGGTATTTCAGAACCCCGACAATCAGATAGTCGCAACCGTGGTGGAGGAGGACGTGGCCTTTGCCCCCGAGAACCTTGGAGTGCCGCCCGCCGAGATAAGAAAGCGCGTGGACGATGCGCTTGAGGCGGTGGGCATGAGCGAATATAAGGAGGCGGCGTCGTACCACCTTTCGGGCGGTCAGAAGCAGCGCATAGCCATAGCGGGCGTGCTTGCCATGATGCCCAAATGCATAGTGCTTGACGAGCCCACGGCCATGCTCGACCCGCAGGGACGAAAGGAAGTCATGAATACGATAAGGGAGCTCAACCGAAAGGCGGGCATAACCATCGTAATGATAACCCATTTTATGAACGAGGCCATAATGGCCGACAGAGTAGTCGTTATGGACGAAGGCCGCATTGTGCTTGACGGCGGCCCCTATGAGGTGTTTTCGCACGTTGAGGAGCTTAAGTCCGTGGGGCTTGACGTGCCTCAGACGACGGAGCTTATATATCTTTTAAAGCGCGCGGGTGTGGATATCGACAAAACGGTGCTGACCGACGAGGAATGCGCCGATGTGCTTTACGGTCTTCTGGAGGGACAAAGGTGAAAATCGAAATACAGAATCTGACGCATACTTACGGCGCAGGCACGCCTTTCGTGAAGAACGCGCTGGACGATGTGAGCATAACCATAGAGGATCACGATTTCATAGGGCTTATAGGACACACGGGAAGCGGCAAGTCAACGCTTGTGCAGCACTTGAACGGCATCTTAAAGCCCACAAAAGGAAAAATACTGCTTGACGGCCGCGATATGTGGGACAAGGACACAAATATACGCGACGTAAGGTTCAAAATAGGCCTTGTGTTCCAGTATCCCGAGCATCAGCTCTTTGAGGAGACCGTGTACAGGGATATAGCCTTCGGCCCCACGAATATGGCTCTTTCGGAGGACGAGATAAAAGAGCGCGTTATGTATGCGCTTAAGTTCGTCGGCCTTACAGAGGATATCCTTGAGCAGTCGCCCTTCGACCTTTCGGGCGGTCAGAAAAGAAGAGTGGCCATTGCGGGCGTTATCGCCATGAAGCCCGAGGTGCTGGTGCTTGACGAGCCCACGGCGGGCCTTGACCCGAAGGCGAGAGACGACCTGCTTTCCCAGATAAAGAAGTATCACAAGGAAAACAACTCCACCGTCATAATAGTTTCCCACTCCATGGAGGACATGGCAAAGACGGTGGATAAGATAATCGTTGTAAAGAACGGAAAAATAGAGAGATTTCTGCCCGTGGGCGAGATATTCGCCGACGCGGAGTCGCTTGGCTCCATGGGACTTGACATACCGACGATAACGAAGGTATTCAAAAGACTGAAGGAGCGCGGCGTGGACATAGATACGAATGTCTATACGGTAAAATACGCCTATGAGCTTATGAGCAAACGGCTTTTGGGGGAGGTGGGCAAAGATGCTTAAGGACATCACTTTAGGTCAGTTCTTCCCCGGCACCTCGCCCATACACCGCCTTGACCCGAGAACGAAGCTCCTTTTGGCGCTCATATTCATAGTGGTGCTTTTTATAATAAACAGCCTTATCGCCTATATTATTCTCGGCGTGCTTTTAGCTGTTGTGGTAAAGGTGTCCGAGATTCCGCTCGGGCTCGTTTTAAAGGGGCTTAAGCCCATATTCGTTATAGTCATCATAACGGCTGTGCTGAATATCTTCTATAACCCGAACGGCGAAGTGCTGTGGGAATGGGGCATACTCAGAGTCACAACCGACGGCATAATGATGGGCGTATTCATGGCCATAAGGATAGTTTACCTTATCATAGGCGTGGCCATAATCCTTACGTACACCACATCGCCCATACTGCTTACCGACGCGGTGGAGAGCGTTTTTTCGCCCTTCAAGCGCTTCGGCTTCCCGGCGCATGAGATAGCCATGATGATGACCATTGCCATAAGGTTCATACCCACGCTCGTTGAGGAGACGGAGAAGATAATAAATGCGCAGAAGGCGCGCGGAGCCGATTTTGAGACGGGAAGCCTCTTAAAGAGGGCAAAGGCGCTTGTGCCCATACTCGTGCCGCTCTTCGTTTCGGCCTTCAAGCGCGCGGACGAGCTTGCAAC
>JAFOLN010000123.1 GCA_017419325.1 Clostridia bacterium | reverse complement strand
GCCGCCTTCGTATTGTCGCCGTAGCCCATTCCGTCGCAGATGCCCGCGCACAGCGCGATTACGTTCTTAAGCGCCGCGCCGTATTCCGCGCCCGCCATGTCGTCTGACGTGTAAAGCCTGAACTGCGGGTTCATGAACGTCTCCTGCACCTGCTTTGCCACCTCTATGTCGTCGGACGAAACGACGCAGGCCGTGGGTACGCATCTTGCCACCTCCTCGGCGTGGGACGGGCCGCACAGAACGGCGAACCGCTTCGGAGAAAGCACCTCCCTTATGACCTGGGACATACGGTAAAGCGTGCCCTGCTCAAGGCCTTTCGCTATGTTTACGACCGTCGTACCGTCGCCCACGCGGCCGCGCACGGCTTCGCATACCTTCCGCATGCCCGCGGAGGGGACGGCGATAACGAGAAACTCGCATCCGTCAAGGCAGTCAAGCGAGGCGGTAAGCTCTATGTTTTCGGGAAAAACGATGCCCGGGAGCAGCTTCTTATGCTCACGGTCGCGTTTCAGTGTCTCTATTTCCTCCGGGAAAAACGACCACAGCTTCACGTCGTGGCCGGCACGCGCCATCATTATGGCCACGGCGCTCCCCCAGCCGCCGCATCCCAGCATGGTAACCTTTGCCATCAGAACAACTCCTTATGTATGGTATTACTTCTTTAATGATTTAAAAGATATTTTCTTCTCCTCGCCGCGAATAAGCCTTTTTATGTTCTCACGGTGCAGTATGAGCACAAACACGAACATGGCGGCGGCCACAAGTATCAAAACGGGTTCTCCCACAAAAAGCCACACGAAAAACGGGAACGAAAGAAACGCCGCAAGCGAGGACACCGAAACGATGCGCGTTATCGCAAAGACCACGAAGAACACGCCCACCGCGGGAAATCCCGCCATGGGACACGCGAACGCCATAACGGCGAAGCCCGTGGCCACGGCCTTGCCTCCCTTGAATTTGAAGAACACCGGGAACACATGACCCACCATGCAGGCGATGCCCCCTATCCAGCCGCCGTATACGGGGATGAAAAGTCCTCCTATAATGACCGCGGCAAGGCATTTTAAAATATCACCCACAAGCACCGCAAGGGCCGCCTTTTTCCCCAGCACGCGAAGGACATTCGTCGTGCCCGCGTTGCCGCTTCCGTACTGGCGCACATCCTTATGCGCCACCAGCTTGCCTATAACAAGCGAAAAGCTTATGCTTCCCAAAAGATAACCTATTATAATTGTAATAACTACCCGCCAAATACCCTCAGGCATAACGTCATCTTCTCCAATGCCAAAATTTTATGCTATTTGCCGCTCTTGTCGCCGCGCTCGCGCACTACGAACCGTATCGGCGTGCCCACCATGCCGAACACCTCGCGTATCTGATTTTCAATGTAACGCTGATACGAGAAATGGAAAAGATCGGCGCGGTTGCAGAACGCCACGAATGTGGGCGGCTTTGTGGACGTCTGGGTCATGTAAAGTATCTTGAGCCTTTTGCCCTTGTCCGTCGGCGGCTGCACTCTTGCCATAGCCTCGTGGAGTATGTCGTTGAGCATTCCCGTGCTTATGCGCATGGAGTTCTGCTCCGCCACGTATTTAAGCTGGGAAAAGAGCTTGCCCACTCTCTGACCCGTCTTTGCGGAGACGAACATTATGGGGGCGTACTGCATGAAGCTCAAAACGTCCATAACGTCCTTTTTGAACTCGTTCATCGTGTTCGTTTCCTTGTCGATAAGGTCCCACTTGTTCACAACGATGACCGACGCCTTGCCCTTCTCATGGGCAAAGCCCGCTATCTTTGCGTCCTGCTCGCTTATGCCCTCTTTCGCGTCTATGATTATCATGCAGACGTCGCTTCGCTCAACCGCCATATAGGCGCGAAGCACGCTGTATTTTTCTATGGATTCGTCCACCTTGCTCTTGCGGCGAATGCCCGCCGTGTCGATGAACATGAACTTGCCCTCTTCGCACTCAAAAAGGGTGTCTATGGCGTCACGGGTCGTGCCCGCGATGGGCGAAACTATTACCCTGTCCTCTTTAAGTATCGCGTTTATAAGGGAGGATTTGCCCGCGTTGGGCTTTCCTATTACGGCAATCTTTATGACCTCGTCCTCTTCCTCGTTCTCCTCTGCCGGCGGGAAATGCTCGAACACCGCGTCGAGAAGGTCGCCCGT
>JAFOLN010000122.1 GCA_017419325.1 Clostridia bacterium | reverse complement strand
TAGGAATATGAGGGTGTGTCCGTGCGCGTTCAGCAAATCGAGCACCTCGGTCGCGTGGCGGTAAAGGCGTGCGTGTCCCGCTTCTATCTCCTCGCGCATCGTCTGCCCCACTATCTCGCTGCAGTGGGCGCGAACATCCTCGGGAAGCTCGGGCATGAACGTCTGCCACATTACGCGGGCGTTATAGCCTATCCAGCCGCGTATCTCCTTATCGGTAAACTCCCGCGGCGCGGCATAGCCGTTCTTTACGAGCCAGTCGTAAGCCTTAAGGAACGCCGGCTTATATATGTAAAGCGTCTCATGGAGCGTGCCGTCGTAGTCGAAAATTATATTCATATATTACTTGTCCATCTCTCTTAAAAGATTTACCATCTCGATTGCGCCGACTGCACAGTCGAAGCCCTTGTTGCCCGCCTTGGTGCCGGCGCGCTCGATGGCCTGCTCGATGTTCTCCGTCGTAAGCACGCCGAACATCACGGGAACGCCCGTCTGAAGCGATACGTTCGCTATGCCCTTCGATACCTCGCTGCAAACGTAGTCGTAATGGGTGGTGGAGCCGCGGATTACCGCTCCCAGCGCGATTACCGCGTCGTACTTGCCGCTCTGTGCCATTCTCTGAGCCGCAAGCGGTATCTCGAACGCGCCCGGTACCCATGCCACGGAGATGTTGTCCTCCGCGATGTCGTGACGCTTCAGCGCGTCCAGCGCGCCGCCCAGAAGCTTCGATACGATAAATTCGTTGAATCTTGCCGCAACTATGCCTATTTTAATATCACCCGATACGATTTTTCCTTCAAAAACTCTCATTTTTGCCGTCTCCTTTTATCTGTATTTTTATATTCTTTTTAATAGTCCAGCATATGGCCCATTTTTTCCTGCTTCGTCTTAAGATAGAACTCGTCGTACTTCGTAAGCTCCATCTGTATCGGAACGCGCTCCTTTATCTCGATGCCGAAGTCGCTTAAGCCCTCTATCTTCTTCGGGTTGTTCGTAAGCAGGCGCATGGTCTTTACGCCGAGGTCTCTGAGTATCTGCGAGCCGATGTAGTATTCGCGCAGGTCGCTCTTAAAGCCGAGAGCGATGTTAGCCTCAACGGTGTCCATGCCTCTGTCCTGAAGCTCGTATGCGCGAAGCTTGTTTATAAGGCCTATACCGCGTCCCTCCTGACGCATATAGAGCAATACGCCGCGTCCCTCTTTTTCGACCTGCATCATGGCGGAGGCGAACTGCTGGCCGCAGTCGCAGCGCATGGAGCCGAAGGCGTCGCCCGTCAGGCACTCCGAATGCACGCGGCAGAGGATGTCCTTGCCGTCGCCTATCTCGCCCTTGACCAAAGCCACATGGTGCTCGCCGTTTAGCTTGTTCACGTAGCCGTACGCAACGAAGTTGCCGTACTTCGTGGGCATGCGCGTCTTTGCGACGCACTCCACCAGCTTGTCGTTTACCTTGCGGTAGCGCTGGAGCGCCTTTATGGTTATCATCTTAAGACCGAACTTCTGTGCCATCTCGATAAGCTCGGGCGTGCGCATCATGGTGCCGTCGTCGCGCATGACCTCGCAGCAAAGGCCGCATTCCTTAAGGCCCGCTATGCGCATAAGGTCAACAGTGGCCTCGGTATGGCCGTTTCTTTCAAGCACGCCGTTCTTCTTCGCAAGCAGCGGGAACATATGACCGGGACGGCGGAAATGCTCGGGGCGCGCGCCGTCCTCAACGCACTTTAATGCCGTTATGGAGCGCTCTGCCGCGGATATGCCCGTGGTGGTGTCGATATGGTCTATCGATACGGTGAAGGCCGTCTCGTGATTGTCGGTGTTGTGGGTCACCATCTGGGGAATCTGCAGCTTCCTTACGAGCGACTCGCCCATGGGCATGCAGATAAGGCCCTTCGCGTGGGTCGCCATGAAGTTTACGTTCTCGGTCGTCGCAAATTCTGCGGCGCAGATGAGGTCGCCCTCGTTCTCTCTGTCCTCATCGTCGGTGACGAGTATTATTTTGCCCTGCCTTAAATCCTCGCAGGCCTCTTCGATAGTGCTGAATTTAAACATTTTGTCTCCTCCTTATATCAAAAACCGTATTTCATTAAAAACTCTTTTGTTATATTGCCGCCGGACGGCTTCGCGTTCGCGTCGTTGTCCCCGCCGGGGAACGTTAAAAGCCGCTCGACGTATTTTCCTATTATGTCGCACTCAAGGTTCACAACGTCGCCCGCGCGCTTTATGCCGAGCGCCGTTACCTTCGCCGTATGGGGGATTACCGACACGGCGAAATCGTCGTAGCTTACCCTTGCCACCGTAAGGCTTATGCCGTCTATGGCGATGGAGCCCTTTTCAACGATGTATCGCATTATGTCGGGCCCCGCCTTTATTGTGTACCATACGGCGTTGTCATCGGCGCGGGTCTCCTTTATCGTGCCCGTGCCGTCTATGTGTCCCGAAACGATGTGGCCGCCGAAGCGTCCGCCCGCGCTCATGGCGCGTTCAAGATTTACGGGACTTCCCACTTTAAGCGAACCGAGGGAGCTGCGGCTCAAGGTCTCGCTCATCACGTCCGCCGTGAACATCTTGTCCTTAAACGAGGTGACCGTGAGGCATACGCCGTTTACCGCAACGGAATCGCCCAGCGCCACGTCGCCGAATATAACGTCTCCGGCTATGGTGAGAACGCTTGAGCGCGCGCCGCGCTTTATCGCGGCAATGCGGCCCGTTTCCTCGATTATCCCGGTAAACATCCTTTGACCTCCCACCTTATAAGTATGTCGCCGCCTATGGGCTCCACCGTCGGCGCGCCCATCATGAGCGCATCGGAAAGCCTTTCTATGCCGCTTCCGCCCACGGGCGTTTTTGCGGCGCTGCCGCCCACCATCTTGGGCGCGATGAAGGCCGCGACTTCGTTTATTATGCCCTCTTTTACGGCCGAGCCGGCAAGCGCGGCTCCGCCCTCTATCATAACGCTGTCTGTCTTCTTTTCTCCGAGACGCGCCATAAGCGTCTTTAAGTTCACATGGCCGTCCTTTTCATCGGTGACCGTTATCTCACAGCCCGCGTCGGTATACGGCTTATGCTTTTCTTCGTCGGCGCAGCAGGTGGCTATCACCGTGGGTATCTCGTGCGCCGTTTTTACTATCTTTGAGTCAAGCGGCGTGCGAAGGCGCGTGTCGCATATGACGCGCAGGGGATTTCGGCCGCCCTCTATGCGGCAGTTGAGCATCGGGTCGTCGGCTATGACCGTGCCGACGCCCGCCATTATTGCGGTGTACCGGCCGCGCATGGCATGTGCGCGCCGCCTTGAATCCTCGTTCGATATCCACTGGGACTCCCCGGTGACCGTGGCTATCTTGCCGTCGGCGGTCATGGCGTATTTCAATACGACGTAGGGCGTCTTTGTGGATATATAATGAAAGAACACACGGTTTGCCGCGTCGCATTCCTCGCGGAGGACGCCCGTTACGACCTCCATGCCGTGTTCTCTTAAGATATTCACGCCCTTGCCCGCAACGAGCGGGTTCGGGTCCATGGAGCCCACGACCACGCGGGCAAAGCCCTGCTCTATGAGCGCCTCGGTGCACGGCGGCGTTCTGCCGTAGTGACAGCACGGCTCAAGCGTTACATATATGGTCGCGCCGCGCATATCTTCGCGGCAGTTTTTAATGGCGTTTCGCTCGGCGTGAAGCTCGCCGTATTTCTCATGCCAGCCCTCTCCTATAACACGTCCGTCACGAACGATAACGGCGCCGACTATGGGGTTCGGGTTCGTGTGACCGAGCCCTCTTTTCGCAAGCTCAAGCGCACGGCGCATATATTCTTCATCCATAAGCGGTATCACTTCCTTAAAACAATAAAACGTCCCAAATTGATCATTCGGGACGTTTCAGACAAAATAACCCCGCGTCCTTCGATAAAAAAAGCTCCGAAAAAATCTTTTCGGAGCATGATTTCAAAAAAAGACGCAAGTGCATCAAGCTTTCATCTTCTTTCATCCAGACTTTACTGTCGGCTTCGGAGTTTCACCGAATCATGCCTTGCGGCTCGTGGGCTGTACCACCGGTCGGGACTTTCACCCTGCCCTGAAGATCACTCTTTCGTGTAGATTATAGCGCGGTATGCCGTATATGTCAATACTATCTTTGGCGATATGATAAATTCACCGTCCCGAGTTTCAGCGCGCGCATGGAGTTTATTATGGCTATGACGGCCACGCCCACGTCGGCGAATACCGCCTCCCACATATTCGCAAGCCCCAGCGCGCCCAAAATAAGCACGGCGGCCTTTATTATAAGCGCGAAGACAATGTTCGCCTTTACTATGCCCATGGTGCGGCGCGCAATTCTCACCGCGGCGCCGACAAGAGACGGGCGGTCGTCCATTATAACGATGTCGGCGGCCTCTATGGCGGCGTCGGAGCCAAGGCCTCCCATGGCCACGCCCACGTCGGCGCGGGCCAGCACGGGCGCGTCGTTTATGCCGTCGCCCACGTATACGACGCGGCCGGACGCGCTCTCTTCAAGCTTCTCCATAAGGCTCACCTTGTCCCCCGGAAGAAGCTCCGAATATACCTCGTCTATGCCTATGGCCGCCGCCGTTTTTTCGGCCTGACGGCGAACGTCGCCCGTAAGCATTGCTATGCGCTTCGCCCCCTCGCGTCTTAAGGCGGCTATGGCGTCGGCGGAGTCCGGCTTTATCTCATCGGAAAGAAGGATATATCCCGCGTATTGGCCGTCCGCGGCCACGTATACAACGGTGCCCGCCTCGTCTGCGCGGGCGGCGTTTATGTTGTTTGCCTCCATAAGGCTCATGTTGCCTAAAAGGACCCGCGTCCCCGCCACATTCGCGCACACGCCCTGCCCCGATATTTCACGCACATCGGACACGAGCGACTCGTCCGTATCCCCCGCGTATGCCGCCCTTACAGACACGGCCGCGGGGTGATTTGAAAAGCACTCGCCGTGTGCGGCAAGCCTCAGTATCTCGCTCTCGGAGAGCGTGGCGGGGCAGACCTTTCTTACCTTGAACTCGCCCCGGGTGAGCGTTCCCGTCTTGTCGAACACGAAGGTGTCGGCGCGGGCCAGCTCCTCGAGGAAATTGCCGCCCTTAACGAGCACGCCCAGGCGCGACGCGCCGCCTATGCCGCAGAAAAAGCCCAGCGGCACGGAGATGACAAGGGCGCAGGGGCAGGACACCACCAAGAAAAGTAGCGCCCTGTATATCCATTCGGAGAAGGGATGCCCGGGGATAAAAAGCGGCGGCACGACGGCCAATACCGCGGCGCCTGCAACGACGGCGGGCGTATATATGCGTGAAAAGCGGGTTATGAACCGCTCGTGGTGCGCCTTTTTTTCAACGGCCTCCTCCACAAGCTCAAGAATCTTCGCCACGGTGGAGCGGGAGTACTCCCTCGTTACCCTCGCGGTGAGCACCCCGTCAGTATTTACGCAGCCGCCCAGAAGCTCCGAGCCTTCGGATACGGCGCGGGGCACCGACTCGCCCGTAAGCGCGGACGTATCGATAAAGCCGGAGCCCTCCGTCACCACGCCGTCAAGCGGCACGCGCTCGCCCGGCATTATCACCATCAGATCGCCGGGGCTCACGTCGTAGGGGTCGAGCTTCTTTATGCCCTCCCCGGTCTTTACGTTCACGTATTCGGGGCGAAGCTCCATAAGCGACGATATGGAGCGGCGGGAGCGGGCCACGGCGTGGTCCTGGAATATCTCGCCCACTTGGTAAAATATCATGACTGCCGCGCCCTCGGGATATTCGCCCACGATGAACGCGCCCGCGGTCGCTATGGTCATAAGGAAATTCTCGTCGAACACCTGACCGTTCAAAATGTTCCGGACGGCCTTATAAAGCACGTCGTACCCCGCGGTGACATATGCCGCGAGGAAGAAAACAAGCCTCAGTATTCCCGCGTCCCGCGGGATAAAAAAGGCCGCGGCGAATATAATGACCGCCGCGGCTATCCTGATAATACGTTTTTTCATGCCGCACCTCCCCGGCCCCGGCTCATATGCGCTTTAAAACAACATCGGGCTCTATCTTCTTTATAATCCTCTCTGCGCCCGAAATTACCTCGTCCATTCTGCCGTCCTCTGTTTCAAGGGTCATCCTTGTTGTCATAAAGCTTATATTAACTGCCGAAACTCCGTCGAGCTTCGATATGGCATGCTCCATCTTAGCGGCGCAGTTCGCGCAGCAAAGTCCTTCAAGTCTGTACGCTCTCTTCATGGCGGCCTCCTTTAATACGATTGAATGATTGAACGATTGTTCAACTGTGCTTTTATTATATGCCCGCCCACCGCGCTTGTCAATAGGTTTTTTAAAGAAAAAAAGCAAAGCGTAAAATCTGCTTTGCTTTTTTTAACGGGTGCGGTCGCGCCCGTGCTTTACGTGCTCTCTCGCTATCTCCACAATGTCCTTTACATGGGCGTCGTCGTGGGAGTAAAAGACGTTCTTACCCTCGCGGCGCGACTTGACCATCTTCGCCTGCTTCAAAGTATTGAGCTGATGGGAAACGGCGGATTTCGTCATGCCGAGGGTCGCGGCGATGTCGCAGGTACAAAGCTCCGTGGAGTCGAGCGCCCACATGATGCGCATGCGGGTGGGGTCGGACAGGAGCTTGAAAAGATACGCGACGCCCTCCAGCTCCTCCGAGCCAAGCATAGCGTCCCGCGCAAGCTTTACCGCGTCCTCATGGACAATATTGCAGTCGCAAAGATCGGCTTTTTCTTTCAAATTCATCACCTCCGGCGATGCGGTTTTTTATGACGCATATATAAATTATACCGACCGAAGGCGGGTGTTGTCAAGCGCGCCCCGGGCCGCGCGCAGCCGGGCCCAAGTCATTCTGAGGCGCGATTGCGCC
>JAFOLN010000121.1 GCA_017419325.1 Clostridia bacterium | reverse complement strand
CGGCTCTCCTATGTATCAAATGCCCTTGCCGCTCAAGGTGTGCTACCGTCCGTCCGAAAGACCCGAAAAGTCCGCTTGCCGCCTTGGTTTTTGGTCAGAATCTTTGTGTGCTACCGTGTGCTACCGAACGTATTTTTGACTTAACTTAACAGAATTTAACATGCGATTAAATCTGCCAAAAAGCCGCATAAATACTGGCTTTCGGGCACTTTAGAAAAAAATAAAGGCAGTTTAAAAACTGCCTTTTTGGTGCGACTGACCGGACTTGAACCGGTACGGTTGCCCACACGCCCCTCAAACGTGCGCGTCTGCCTGTTCCGCCACAGTCGCATATCAATGCGGTACTTTTACAGTATAGGACCGAAACTCCGATTTGTCAAGCGTTTTTTCGAAAAAATCATAAATAATCGAAAACACAGGGGAACGGCCCTCGCCGCTCCCCTGCCCTTCAATTGACTTTAAAACCTGCGTTTATTTGGAGCAAACAAAATCATAGTAGAAGTCGTCGCCGGAGTAGGATACGGTTATCGTACCGTCCTCGTTGAGCTCCCACATAATGTTCAGATCGTCTATCATACCCGTATCGCCGAGGGTAGACCAGGTCTGTGCGCCCAGATCGGACCCGCTCACGATAATGGTCGCGGTCTTGTCTGCGTTCAGCTCCATGTAGAACGCCTGCGGGTCAACTTCCGCGGATGCGTCGTCTCCCAGAGCGTCATAAACAGCGTTCGACTGCCATGCGCCGACGTATGCCGCCTCGGTCTCGCTCATATAATTTGCGGGATCTGCCGCAGCGCTGCCCTCTTTTGCAAAGAGGATGCCCATACCGCTGCCGCCCACATCTTCAATCGAGATGGTGTCGCCGTCGAGTATGCCGGTCATTTCATCGCTGCCGGCCTTAATCGTTATGGTGTCCCCGTCTATCGACCACTTTATGTTGTTTACATCGCCCTCGATGTCCATGGTGCCCTTGCCGCCTGCATCAAGCTGCAGAGTAAAGCCTGCTGCGTCCTCGCCGCTTAAGGTATAGCCGAAGGCGTCTACCTGAACGGAATTGTAAGTGCCTTCATATCCCGTTTCTTCCGTGCTGCCCGACGAACCGCTGCAGCCCGCGAACATTACCGCGATCATAAGCACAGCTATAATGACCGCGATGACCTTTGCCGACTTTTTCATATTTTCCCCTCCCGTTATTATTTTGCCTTTCGGCTTATACTCTAATTTTAGCATATTTCAGGGATTTGTCTATATGCTGCGCCGTTTTTCCTTCACTTTTTTTGCGTTTTTGTCCCTTTTTGCGATATTTAATTCACAAAGTCGCCTATTCCTCGGTCATGTAATTTGCCGGGTCGGCCGCTTCTGAGCCCTCACGGGCGAATATGATATCGATGCCGCTGTCGCCTATGTTCTGAAGCGTTACGGTGTCGCCGTCCACCGTGCCAGTCATCTCTCCCTGCTCGTTTGAGACGGTAATCGTGCCGCCCTCAAGCGACCACTCTATATCGTACGATGTGTCCGCAACGGTGTATGTGCCCTTTCCGTGGCTCATAAGCTCAAGTATAAGTCCCTCCGCATCGCTGCCGGAGTACATCTCTCCGTTTATCGTAAACGCCACCGATATGTACTTCCCTTCCGTTTTTGCCGCGGCGGAGCATGCCGTAAGAGCCGCGCACACCAAAAGCACCGCAAGCGCCAGAGCAATAATACGTACACTTTTCTTCATTTTCTCTTCTCCTTTTTCAAATGTACAAAAAGCATATTCGCCCGTTGAAAGCGAATATGCCCATGTCAGTTTTCTCTTATTTTATCCATAACGACGCCGCTTATGGCGCGGTAATCCTCGTTTGTAAGCTTGCGTCCCTCGTATTCGGAAAAGCTTATGGCCTTCCCCACCGTTATAAGCACCTTGGAGCGGAATCTCCTGCCGCTGTGTATGGTCACGGGTACAACGGGGCGGCCCGTTTTCGCCACGATAAAGCCCACGCCCGCCTTCGCCTCCATGTCCTCGCCCGTCGTGTTGCGGGTGCCCTCGGGGAACAGCCCCACAACGCCGCCTTCCTTTACGATGCGTATGGCGGTCTTCATGGATTTTATGTCGTTCTCACCGCGGCTCACGGGGAACGCGCCCAGCTTCTGCAGAAAATAATTTCTTATCTTCCCGTGGAACAGTTCTTTTTTGGCCATAAAGCAGACCTGGGGGCCGATGCTTATGCCCACCCAGACGGGGTCAAGGCTCGTTGTGTGGTTCGCGCACACTATCGCGCCGCCCGCGAAATCAGAGTCTCTGCTCTCGGACTGTATCTCTATCGAGTAATATATTTTCAAAAAAAACGTACATAAAACTTGTGCCATTTTATAGAACATCAATATCTTCCCTTCATAAGGCACTGAAAATCGCCGCAGGAGTTCGTGCCGCCCAAAAGCGCACAGGGCAGCTTCCTATCCTATCAGCTTATCGATAGCGTCGATGGTCTCCTCAAGCGTAAGCTTTGTGGAGTCGACTATGACCGCGTCGGGTGCGCTCTTTAAGGGAGCGTTCGCGCGGGTGGAATCGTTCTGGTCGCGGTACAGCACATCGCGCAGCACGTCGTTATACTCCACCGCCTCGCCTTTTGCTATCATCTCGT
>JAFOLN010000120.1 GCA_017419325.1 Clostridia bacterium | reverse complement strand
TTATCCAATTTTGACGGCTCGGTTTCCGATGACCTTATTGAGTACTTCAAGGCGCGTGCACGCGGCGGAACCGGCCTTATATATACCGAATTCTGCCGTATTGACAAGGACGCTCCCGGCGGCATGAACCAGCTCTCCGCGTACAACCTTCAGCTTGCGGGAGGACTGAGAAAGATTGCCGAAGCTGTTCACCGCTTCGACGCAAAAATGTTCCTCCAGCTCCACCATGCGGGCAGTATGTCAAAGTCCGCGATTACGGGCAAGCAGCCCGTTGCCCCCAGCGCAGTCCCCATGCCGGGCACATGGCCCGCAAGAGAGCTTACCAAGGGCGAGATACAGATGATAATCGATAAGTTTATAACGGGCGCAAGGATTGCCATGTACGCGAACTTCGACGGCGTTGAGGTACACTGTGCCCACGGTTATCTTCTCAATCAGTTCGTAAGCCCCTATCTCAACCGCCGCACCGACGAATACGGCGGCAGCCTTGAGAACCGTCTGCGCATCGTAAAGGAGATTATAGAAGGCATAAGAAAGCTCGCGGGCCCGAACTTCCCCATCTCCGTTCGCATCTCGGCCGACGACCTTCTCGGCGACAAGGGCATGCAGATAGAAGAGGCACAGAAGATGGCCGTATTGCTTGAAAGCTACGGCGTGAACATCATAAGCGTATCCGCCGGAAACGGTCTTGCTCCTCAGGGCGTTATAGCCCCCGCGTTCTACGACCAGGGCTGGCTTATCCCCCTTGCCGAGGGCATTAAAAAGGTAGTAAAGATACCCGTTATAGGCGTAAGCCTTATCCGCGACTTTGACTATGCGGACAGCCTTATAGCTGACGGAAAGTGCGACCTCGTTTCCCTGGCGCGTCCGCATCTTGCAGACCCCAGTATCACGAAGAAGCTCAAGGCCGGCCATCCCGAGCGCGTCCGCCCCTGCATCGTATGCATGCACTGCGCAAACAGCCTTACGAAAGGCCGCATAGAATGCGCCGTAAACCCCACGGTGGGCTATGAAGGCAAGTTCCAGGAATACAGAAAGAACGGCGCCGGAAGAAAGGTTGCCGTTGTAGGCGGCGGCCCGGCAGGCTGCGCGGCGGCAAGAGTGCTTGCGATACGCGGCTTCGACGTTACGCTCTTTGAAAAGGGCGCTCGTCTCGGCGGTCAGCTTAACATCGCAAAGCTGCCTCCCCATAAGTTCAGAATAGAGAATCTTATAAAGTATTACGAAAACAATCTTGAGCGCGTGGGCGTAAAGGTAAAGCTTAACACCGAGGCGAACCTCGATACGCTGAAGGCAATGGATCCTTACGCGGTCATCGTGGCAACGGGCGGCAAGGACTTCATCCCATCGTTTATAAAGATTGACCACTCCCTCGCGTGCACCGCAAACGACATACTTACCGAAAACGTGAAGCTGAACCGCGGCGACAAGGCGGTCGTAGTCGGAAGCGGCATGACGGGCATGGAGACGGCTCACTTCCTCTTAGAGCAGGGCGTTGACGCCACGGTAGTCGAGATGCTGCCCGAAATAGGCATGGCGGCTCCCGGCGCAAACATGCTCTACATAAAGGGCATACTCTCGAAATTCGATAACTATCAGGCTATGCCCGGCGTCAAGGTTCTGTCCGTTGAGAACAACGTGGTAAAGCTCGAAAAGGTAAGCTCCGGCGAAAGCCTTGAGATAAAAGCCGACTGCGCTATATTCGCCTCCGGCGTAAGGTCGGTAAACGACCTTGCAGACGCCGTTGAGGAGACCTTCGAGAACGCCTTCGTTATCGGCGACGCGGACGGCATAGGTCAGATCTCCCACGCGGTCCGCGCAGGATTTACCACCGCATGGCACTTGGACGACGGCTGCGACGTGTTTGACGCATAAGACACGCTTTTTCTTCCAAATTGTATAAAACATCCCGCCTGCAGATTAAACTGCAGGCGGGATGTTTGTTTTTATCCCATGAACATATTATAGCTTCTGTAAAGGAATGTGATTATCTCGGCTCTTGTGCATACGGTGTCGGGGCTGAATCTGTTTTTCGAGACTCCATGGGTTATCCCCTCGCCGCTTGCCCACATGACGGCGTTGTAATAATACGCGCCCGACGATACGTCGGAGAATACGCTATTCGCGGCGGGCTCCGGTTCGCCGAGCATTCTGTGGATGAGGCTCACCGCCTGTGCACGGGTGCAGTATCCGTCGGGGTCAAACCTGCCGTCGGCCGCGCCCATTGTTATGCCGCTCCCCGCAGCCCACATAACGGCGTCGTAGTAATATGCCGAGGGCGAAACATCGGAAAATGCCTTCGTGCCCGATTTAGGCTTCGGTTTTCCGACAGCGCGCCAAAGAAAGCTCACCATCTGCGCACGGGTACACGTCTGGTTCGGCGCAAACGAAGCGGATGACGCGCCCGTTGTTATGCCCGTATCCACCGCCCAGTTTACCGCTTCATAATAATAAGCCGATGAGGACACGTCGTTAAACCTTGCCCCCATGGCCGTAACGCCGCAAAGTAAAAAAAGCATAACGGCAAGACCTGCCGCGGCCGCTTTTCTCAATGCGCTTCTCTTGCTTTTTTTCATTGAATTATCTCCTTTTTATGCGTTTGAATAAGAATACCACATTTTCTCCCCCAAAACAACACACAGCACAGGCGCCGGGTATAAAAAACCGATCGCGCCGCATAATATTATAACGGCTCCGCGCGCATAAAAGCTTGCTTTTCGTCGTAAAAATACCCTGCATTTAAAAAAGCGGATTGTTAATAAATTGTTTACAATTAAATTAGCACTCAAGGCTTGACAGTGCTGATAAAGGTGCTATAATGTAATTGTACGAAGGACAGAGAAGGTCAAAAAGAGGATGTCCCGAGTACATTATCAAGTTTACAATGTTTCAATTATAAAGGAGGAAATTAAAATGTTACCGGCTATTTTCAGAGACAGACTTTTTGATGATTGGATGCGTTTCCCGAACTTCGGCGATTTCTACGACTTCGACAAGAAGTTCTACGGAGCTAACAACGCGAATGTAATGAACACCGACGTTGTGGAGCATGACGACCGCTACGCCATCGATATCGACCTTCCGGGCTTCGGTAAGGAAGATTTGTCCCTGGCTCTTGAAAACGGTTATCTCACCGTTACGGCGCAGAAGAACGCTGACAACGAGGAGAAAAACGACGAGGGCAAGCTCATAAGACGCGAAAGATATCAGGGCACGATGCAGAGAAGCTTCTATATCGGCGAGAACCTCACCGAGGAAGATATCAAGGCAAGGTTTGAAAACGGCGTCCTCTCCCTCACCGTACCGAAGAAGGATGCGCCCGAACTCCCCGAAAAGAAGACCATCATGATTGAAGGCTGAACCTAAAAAAGCCCGCCGCAAGGCGGGCTTTTTTTCGCTCTCATTCAGAGCTGTTTTTCATTCTGTTTTTTCGTTCTTCCTTATAATATACCCTTCCCGGATCGCGGCAATTGTTGCAGCCGTGCAGACAACAACGGAAGTGTATCTGAGATCGATTAATGTAAACGTCAGCGGAAGAATAAACAACAGTCCTCCTGTCAGCTTGTTCATAAAAGAATGGACCGCTGTAAACTTTCTCTGCCTTACAAATCCCATAGCTATGTTGAATATCTTTATCATTGCAATCACAGCGATCCAGATGTAAAGCCATAGCTGAATACTCATTACAGGCAGCAGCTTTATAAGGCATACTGCGACAAATATTAAGTCTGCCGCAGTGTCGAGCTTTGAGCCGAAATCACTTACGGTATTTGTTTTTCTTGCTGCTGCCCCATCTAAAATATCGGATATTCCGGCGGCAATGTAAAGCGTATAAAATACGGGAGACATAGCCTTGCAAAAAAGCAATGCTATGCTGAGAAGTATTCTTGTGCCTGTAATTATATTCGCCGCTCCGATATTTCGTTTTTTCGCTTCCGGAACCAGCTTGTTCCCCAAATCGTCCATGGGCATTATCGTTTTCGCACTGCCGTACTGTACTATTCTATTCCACCATAAGCTCGCAGACGAGCGCTCCTACCTCGGCGGCGTTTTTAAGCTCCATGCCGCTGATTAAGCGCGCCTGTGCGTAAAGAATCTTCGAGTACTTTGCAAGTCTGTCCTTATCCGTTTCAAATAAAGCCTTCAGCTTATCCGCTATCGGGTGGGAAAGGCTTATCTCAAGCACCAGCTCCGCCTTCATGCGGCCGTCCTCGAAGCCGGGCATCTGACTTAACGTCTTTTCCATGCCCACAGACAGCGGGCCCTCGCTTGATATGCAGGCGGGGTGGTTTTTCAAGGTGTTCGTAAAGCGCACCTCATGGACGCTCTCCCCTATGCTTTCCTTCATGAATGCGAAAAGGTCGGCGTTCTTCTCGTTTTCCGCCTTCAGACTCTCCTTTTCCTCGTCCGTTGAAAGGTCAAGGTCGTCACGGCACACGTCGGAGAATTCCTTCCCGTCGTATTCATGCAGTATCTGAAGCGCGAACTCGTCGATATCCTCCGTAAGATAAAGCACCTCAAATCCGCGGGAGGTCACCGCCTCCACCTGGGGAAGCGCGCTTATCTGCTCCATGTTGTCGCCCGCAGCGTAGTATATCTTCTTCTGCTCCTCCTTCATGCGCGAAACGTATTCCTTCAGCGTCACGTTCTTGTTTTCAAAGGAGGACGGGAAAAGAATGAGGTCCTTTAAGCTGTCCTTGTTTGCGCCGAAGTTGTTGTACACGCCGAACTTGAGCTGACGGCCGAATGCCTTGTAGAACTGCTCGTACTTGTCGCGCTCGTTCTCAAGCATTTTTGAAAGCTCGGAGCCTATCTTTTTCTCTATCGCCTTCGCGATGCTTTTAAGCTGTCTGTCGTGCTGGAGCATCTCGCGGGAGATGTTGAGCGACAGATCAGCGCTGTCTACAAGTCCCGCAACGAAGCCGAAATGATCGGGCAGAAGATCCTTGCATTTGTCCATGATAAGTACGCCGCTGGAATAGAGCTTTAAGCCCTTCTCATATTCGGTGCTGTAATAATCATAGGGCGCGTGGGCCGGGATGAACATGAGCGCCTCGTAATTCGACACGCCCTCCGTCTTCTGACGGATTACCTTGAGGGGCGCCTCATAATCGAAGAACTTCTCGCGGTAGAAGGAAGCGTACTCCTCGTCGCTTACCTCGCCCTTCGGGCGCTTCCACAGCGGCACCATGCTGTTTAACGTCTCATCCTCGACGTAGCTTTCGTATTCGGGCTTGTCGTCGGGGCTGCCTTCCTTTTTGCGCGACTTCGTAACGCTCATGCGGATGGGGTAACGGATGTAGTCGCTGTACTTCTTCACCAAGTCCTTTATCTTCCATTCGTCAAGGAACTCATCGTAGTTTTCGTCCTCGGTATTGTCCTTTAAGCGAAGCGTTATCGTCGTGCCGACGGAAGCTCTGTCACACGTGTCAACGGTGTAGCCGTCCGCGCCGGAGGAACGCCAGCGGTATGCCTCTTCTGAGTCTATCGCCTTCGTTTCCACGGTAATCTCGGAGCTTACCATGAACGCCGAGTAAAAGCCCACGCCGAACTGACCGATAATGTCTATCTTGTCGGCGCCCTCGGTCTCCTGGCCGTTGTCGTTCTTAAAGTCGAACGAACCGCTTTTTGCTATGGTGCCGAGGTTCGAGTCAAGCTCTTCCTTCGTCATGCCGCAGCCGTTGTCGGTTATCATAAGTATGCGGCTCACCTTGTCGGCTATGATGCGTATCTCGAACTCGCCGCCGGAAAGCGCCGCCTTCTGGTCGGTAAGCGAACGGAAATACCGCTTGTCTATCGCGTCGCTTGCGTTTGAGATAAGCTCGCGCAGGAATATTTCCTTATGGGTATAGATGGAGTTTATCATCATATCCAAAAGCTTTTTCGACTCTGTTTTAAACTGTTTTTTTGCCATCGGAATTACCTCTTTTCAATGCTGTTTATCTTAAATCAAATTTTATGCCTCTTTCTTCTTTGCCTCTCCCTCGGGGAAAATTATCATAAAAACAAAGAACATTACCACCATGGACACGCCGCCTATGACAACCGTCTGGATAAGGCTGAACACGCCCGTGCCGAAGCGGTCTATTATGACGGGCTTGAACAGGTTCGTAAGCCCGCCCGTTATAAGGGATATGGCCACCCACGCTATAAAGTACCATATAAGCTGAAAGACCACGTTGCCGTGGGACTTGAAGGTGATGTTCCTTTGAAGCGGGAAGTTTATGCACTGTGCGATGAACGGCGCCACCCAATTCGCAATGGCCGCGCCCAGTCCCCCGCCTATGATGACGTTGCCCGCGCTGTCGCGAAGCACCTCCGCGCCCACAAGACACCATTTAACGTGGCTTCCCAATAGGTCGAACTCAATGCCCGACGGCCACATGGCCTCCCGCGACGCAAGCTCAAGCCCCAGCGCGGACGGCAAAAACAAAAGTATAAGGAACTGTATCACCGTTATGCCGAGAGAAAACACAAGAAAATATGCGATTTTGCCAATAAGCTTCGCGGCCTCGGGCGACTTTTCTTCAAAGCTCTGCCATTTCGGCTTCCACCACGCCGTAAGCGCGTTCGGCTTTTTATTCTCCATTTATGCTCCTCCGTTATATCCTGTCTCGGGACGCTCCGCGTACCCGTGCAACGGCAAGTATAATACACAGGCGCGAAAACGTCAAGCCGACGCCCATCATTTCGCCTATTATTATATTTTATCACACTTTACGATTTTGTAAAACGGTGCGGGGTATTTTATTTTGAGGCCGTTTTCCGTGTTGCTTTAAAAGGCAGTATATGCTAAAATTCGATATACGGACCCGTGCCTCGGCGGGGCGCGGACAAAAACCTTTTAATTCATCATTGGAGGCCTTTTCAGATGAAAAAAAGCAAATTATTACGTTTTATAAGCCTTGGAGTACTTTGTGCGCTGGTGTTTTCCCTGCTGCCCGCGTATACGCCTGCGGCAAACAGCACGCCCACGAAGCTTGTGGCGCTCACATTCGACGACGGCCCGAGCAAATATACGCCGCGGCTGCTCGACGGACTGAAGGAGCGCGGCGCAAAGGCGACCTTCTTCATGCTCGGAAACTGCGCAAACACTTACCCCGCCACGGTCAAGCGCGCATATGAGGAGGGTCATCAGATTGCAAGCCACACCTATGACCACCCGCGCCTTACGACGCTGAGCGACGCGCAGGTATCAAGTCAGGTGAGCCGCACGAAAAGCGCGCTTGACTCGGCCATAGGCGCAGGCAATAAATATGTGCTCCGTCCTCCCTACGGCGACTATAATTCCCGCGTTTTAGGTCAGCTCGGCACCGCCGCCATCTACTGGTCGGTTGATTCCAACGACTGGCGCTGGACGAACAATGCGACAAAGACGGTAAGCGAGATAAAGAAGAACGTATTCGACGGCGCTATAATACTCCTTCACGACAGCCACTCATGGTCTGTCGACGCGGCGCTGACCGTTGTCGATGACCTGCAGGCGCAGGGGTATGAATTTGTCACCGTTTCCGAGCTTTTCAGACGAAGAGGCGGCTCTCTTTCCTCGGGACAGATATATTACAGCAAAAAATCCTCGGGAAGCGACCTTCCCGCAATAAGCGCGCCCACTGTGACCCTCTCGGTTTCGGGCAATAAGTCCTACGCCGTCATGTCCGGCGACGCGGGCACGGATATGTATTATACAGTTGACGGCTCCGTACCGAACGCGAACAGCAAAAAATACACCTCGCCCGTCCCGTTTGAGGACAGCGTGTACATTACAGCCGTTTCCGGCTACGACATGAACGGCAGCCGTTCGCCGCTTACAAAGATAACGCTCAGCGCACCGAAAAAGGCGGCGGCTCCCACCATCACGGCAGATGATAACGGCGTCATAACGCTTTCGGC
>JAFOLN010000119.1 GCA_017419325.1 Clostridia bacterium | reverse complement strand
CCGAAAGGAAAGCTTGTAGATTATCTTATGGCCAGCGGGAACCTTCCCGTGTTCAAAAGCGAACCGCTCGACGGAGAAAAATTTCTCGACGGCTCGTTCTATGACAACTGCCCCGTAAACCTTGCGCTGAAGCGCGGGTGCCGCGAGGTGGTCGTCATAAGAACATACACGATGCGCCCCATAAAGAGCTATCCGAAGGATGGGCTTTCCGAACTTATCATAAAGCCGGACGCAAATCTCGGCACGGTGCTCGATTTTGGCAGAAGCACGCTGAAACAAAACATGAGCGCCGGATACTGCGAGGCCAAACGCGCCATGGGACTGCTTCGGGGGGAGACATACTTCCTTGACGTAAAAGACGACTCCATTCTTTTCAATGCGCTTGCGGCGCTGCCTGATGAGACTGCGGCACAGCTTGCATCGGCTTTCGGATTTACGATGTCAGACCCGAAAAGAACGCTTTTTGAGATAATGATACCCGAAGCCGCGCGAATGCTTGGCGTTTCATCCGCGACCTACGGCGACATCCTTATAAGCCTTATGGAGCATGAGGCGAAAAAACGCGGCGTCCCCCGGTTCACGGTTTACGGCGCGCGCGCCTTCGCCCGTGAGGTCTGGATCCGTCGTGACGTTATATCCTACGGCTTCGTGACAAACAACATAATGTCGCCGACGGGAACGATGCTCCAAAGTAAAGAGCGCTTCCTTTCCACATTGTGCGATGTTTTCGTAAATAGCCTTTCGGAGGGCGAAGCCCCCAAATGATATCCGTAAAATGTAAAATTACCTCTTGCGGACGAATTTTAATAAGCAAGAACTCATGCCGAGTGCATTGTCACAACGCCGGTTCAAATAAATTTAACTCAATATTTTCCGGGTTAATACTAAATTTTTGCGTTACAGGGGTTGAATTTACTAAATTTGTTTGATAGAATAAAATCATACCATTAGGTTGGAGTTTAATATCCTTTTATCTGGCAAAAACAGATGCACCGGCAGCTTCCATTTTTATGGTTTTTGGGCCTCCGCGGGGTTGCGGCGGCTTGTGAGATGTGCCCGGTTTTTTGCGGTACGTCTTTGGCTTTTTTTCAGGAGGTTATAACGCCTCTTAAAATAAAGAAAACGTGCGGTAAACCGTACAACTAAACAATGCGAAGTGTTTCTCTCTTCGCAAAAACTATTAAGAAAGGGTTTTGAGAATGAAAAAGACAAGCAAAATCTTAGCGCTTGTGCTTGTAGTCGCAATGGTTGTGGCTATGGGCGTAGGCACGGTTGCGTTTGCTGTTAACCTCGGCGCTGATGTAACGACGGCAACGTTCACTTACACCGGCACGAATCCGAAAGCAACCACCGACGGTAAGATCGTGTTATCGAACTCCACCAAGGATACCACTTATACCCTGTATAAGCTCTTTGATGCGACGTTCTCCGGCGACAATGTTTCTTACACCACTACGGATAAGGACCTTGCTCTTGATGCCGATTACTTCACGATCGCAACTCAGGCTGACGCTAACGGCAACTACGCCGTAACGCGCACCATGAACACAGACGGCACGGCTACCAAAAAGACCGACGCTGAGCTTATCACCTACTTAAAGGGTCTTAAGGCTCAGATGGCTACCTTAGGCGTTAAAGTCGGCAGCATAAAGAGCCCCGCTAACGGCGAGATCTCCTGGGAAAAGATCCCCTACGGTTACTATGTAATCGTTCCGGATAAGCCGACCGAGCCGAAGGCAGCCGT
>JAFOLN010000118.1 GCA_017419325.1 Clostridia bacterium | reverse complement strand
GTTTTTTTGTTCGCCACAGAAAGAACGCGGTTTTGCGTTTTCTTCTGACGTATACTTACTTTAATGCGATGCTTTTTTAGGGTGAAAAAGACCGGAGGGCGGGGCGCAAAGTATACTTTAGGCTCCACCCTGTATTGATATGTTTTTGAAGAAAATTAATACTATATATAATTTAAAAGATTTAAAATACTGTTTTTTAACTGGTGACAAAAGTATACTTTGCGCCCCGCCCTCCCGGTCTTTTTTACCCTAAAAAAGCATCGCATTAAAGTAAGTATACGTCAGAAGAAAACGCAAAACCGCGTTCTTTCTGTGGCGAACAAAAAAGCACAATATCATTGAAAGGAGTCTTTTTTTATGAGAAAAAGAGCACTTTGCCTCATTTTGGCACTCATGATGTGTGTAACGCTTCTGCCGGTTTACGGTCTTGCGGACGACGGGGACATTCAGCTTCCCGAAGCGCCGTCGATTGACGGGTCGGGCACTTTCTCTAACGGCACGGCGTGGACGCATTATACTGACAATTCACTCGCGATAGGCCGCTACATAAGCGACGGAGCCGCCGCGACCGACGAGGTTCCCGATTATGCCTATCTTGACATCGAGTCGCTGCAGTCAAAAACCGTTTCAATCTATATGGGAAAAAGCGTGACCGACATAGGCTGGTCCGCGTTCTGGGGCTTTAGCGGCGTTACAAAGCTTACGCTAAACGACGCGACCAAATCCATCGGAGACGAAGCGTTTTTAGGCGTGAAAGACCTTACGTCGCTTACGCTGCCCGCGTCTCTTGAAAAGATAGGCGACAACGCATTTTGTGACGCGGACAAGCTTACGGAGCTTAACATACCCGAAAATGTCACCCATATAGGCAACGGTGCGTTTGCAAATTTCACGGGCACCCTCACCTTCGACGGTGTTGTTCCCATATCCTTCGGGGCTGGAGCCTTCGGCTTGCTTTCGGACACGGCAGAGGTCGAGATACCGCATAATTCGACTTATACCGATCCCGATACGCTCGAAACGGTAATAATTGAGCCCGATGAGAACGGGCAGTACCCCGCTGTATTCGGTCGGGCTCAGGTCTCTGTACGCGGCGAATATACGTTCGTTGAGGCAAAGGCGCCCACCTTCAGCGAGGAGGGCAATATCGCGTATTACAAAAGCTATGACGGCAAGACGTACATAATAGACTATTATTTCGGCTATATGCTCCCGATTGCCCGTGAGGACACGGTCATCAACAAGCTTGAAAAGCTTTATGTTGACGACAGCCTCACCGTAAGCGATATGGAATACGCCTACCGTGACGATGAAATCGAATACTTCGACGAGTACGGCTGCTTCGGCGTAATATCGGGAGAGACCGTAGAATTTACCGCCGATGTGCCTCCCGCGTCCGTATTCTTTAGCTCCGAAGACAGCGCTCATTCGAACGCGATAACCTACAACAGCGGTCAGCCCGAGGCGGTAACCGGCGAGACGGACAGATACATGTGCGAGGTCACACAGGAGCGCTGGCTTTATCCCGCGTTCTGTACCTCCGAAAACGAGGACGGCACTCTTACGATAACGAAGTACTACGGCTATAAGTCGGCGGAGTCGCTTGACGTCCCCGGCACGCTTAAGGGAAAGCCGGTCACGGCGATAGGCGAAAAGGCATTCTGGACGGTGAGCGCAAAGTCGCTTACTCTGCCCGATACGCTTAAGTCCATCGGCGTAATGGCATTCTATTATCTTGAGGCGGAAACGCTCACGCTGCCCGAGGGTCTTCTGGAGATAGGCGCTCAGGCCTTTCAGGAGGACTCAAAGCTTACAAGCCTCACTCTGCCCTCCACGTTAAAGACGATAGGCGGAAGCGCGTTCAACGCGGCACAGCTCACAGAGCTTGTAATCCCCGAAGGCGTTGAATCGATAGGTCCGGGCGCCTTCAACGGCAGCACGTTTACATCCGTTTCCATACCGAGCAGCGTAAAGTCGATAGATTATTACGCCTTCGCAAACTCCACGCTCGGAAATATAACCATGGGTGCGGCAACGGTGCGCGATATAGCTTTCGGTAAAACCGGATGCACGGCCGATACGATAGTTTTCCTTAAAAACGGAGACGCCGCGCTCGACATCGGAAGAAGAGGCGGCACATCGGCAACGCTCAACGCCATTGCAAAGAAGGCCGACGGCACTTCTCCCGACATACTTATAGAGGACGGCGTCACGATAGAGTCGCTCGGCGCGTATGCCGAGGATTCGGGCACCGAATTTGCGGGACAGTATCTTATCTTTGAAGAAAGAAACGATTCCAACAGGACCGTAATGATAAAGAGCATGGGCTCCGGGATTGACGCCGACAAATACGCGGTGGGCAATACCGTGGACATCGGCGGCGAGACGTATACGATAACGGACGCGTAGCCTGTTTACCATACGGTCACCTTCGTTGACGCGGACGGCTCCGCATTCGCGGACATCCCCGAGCAGTCGGTAGAGGAGAACGGCACGGCAGTAAAGCCCGATGATCCCGTTTCGGGCGGCAGGACGTTCGCGGGCTGGTACAACGGAAGCGAGCTTTACGATTTCGATGCTCCCGTGACGGGCGACCTTACGCTTATGGCAAAATGGAATACGAAAGCCGGAGCGGTAACGGTTTCGAGCCTCACATATAAGAACGGCGCGGTAACGATAGACTGGGACGCAGTTGAGGGCGCCGACGGCTACAGATTATACAAAAAAGTCCCCGGCGGGAAATGGACGAAGATAAAGAACACCGCCGTGGTCACGAAATACACCGATACCAACGTGGAAGAGGGGCAGACGTATTACTATGTTGTGCGCTCGCACATAGACGGCGTATTCAATGAGGACTGGGCAGCCACGGCAAAGAAAATAACGACCGCGGTCACGCCGAAGCCCGTAACGATAGCCGACCTTTCATACGCAAGCGGCGCGGTAACTGTAACGTGGGACGAAGTACCCGGCGCTGACGGCTACAGAGTCTATAAAAAGACGGATGCCGGAAGCTGGGCGCGCATAAACAACAGCACGACGTCCACGACTATCACCGACAAAAAGGTGGAGCCTGACACGACGTATTACTACGTTGTCCGTTCGCAGGTGGGCGGCGTATACAACACCGGATGGACTGAAACGGTACAGAGCATAACGGTTCCGGACGGGCCGCGCAAGGTAACGATAACCGAGCTTACATATGAAGACGGCGCGGTAACGATAAGCTGGGAGGCCGTGCCCGGCGTGGACGGCTACAGAGTATACAAAAAGACGGCAGGAGGTCACTGGGCGAGAATCAACAGAAACACGACC
>JAFOLN010000117.1 GCA_017419325.1 Clostridia bacterium | reverse complement strand
TTAAACGCCGCGCTCCCCGATGACAGCATAGAAAACACCACGCTCTGCTGCATCGTTACGAACGCCGTGCTCTCAAAGGAGAGCGCGAACCGCGTGGCGGTGCTTACACATAATGGATACGCAAAGACCATAAGCCCCGTACATACGGCGAAGGACGGCGACGCCGCGTTCGTCATGGCCACGGGGGAGACGGAGGTCTCGCCCGACATTGTGGGCATAATAGCCGCGGAGTGCGCGTCCGAGGCGATACTTCGCGCAGCGAAGGTGGAGGGCGCATACGGGTTTAAGGGTCACTACGACGTTTTCGGCGGCAAAAAATAATCGGCGCCGGTTGTATTTTTCGCCCGAAGCCTTTATAATTTAATCAAACATTACGACCGGAGGACAAATCATGGATTATAATTACAATTCGCTGCGGTTTGACATTCTCTATATGCTGGACGGACTGTATATGCAGGGGTTCCCCGGCGCAAAGCAGGCGTATGACATAGCCGAGAAGGCTTCAAACGAGGAGCTTTTAAAGATAGCCGAGGAAATGGATTTCGACCTTGACCTCTATCCGCCGGCAAAGCGCGAGGACCTGTGGATACCGGAAAACAAGAAAATAAAGTGGAAGGAATAATATAAACGCGGGCGCGTGATTTTGCGCCCGCGTTTTGTTTTCAGTATGACTTTGACGTGACCGTCTTCGTTGAAACGCCCGAAAGAGCCCCGAGCTTTCCCGAAAGCGCGCTCGTTACATCGTTCGGCGCGTCTATGACAACGCAGATGACGGAAACGCCCCGCTCGCGGTAGGGTATGCCCATGCGGCCTATGATGTGGTCGCCGTATTCATGAAGAAGGGCGTTAATCGAGTCCGCCGCCGATTTATCTTCAACTATTATGGAAATAATGGATATGCGCTTTTCCATAAATCAAGCCTCCTTTTTTATTCCTTTGTCTGAATCATACCAAAAAAACGGCGAAAAATCAAGAGAAGGCCTTTTTTCTTTATTTTAATTGAAAAAAACCGCATATGCGTATATAATAAATTAGTTAAATAAAAATTATTCTGGAGGCTTCTATGGATAACGCCTATAAAAAATATTTTGAAGGCTTAAAAGGGAAAAACGTGGCGGTGATAGGCGTCGGCATATCGAACCTGCCGCTTATATACATGCTCCTTTCATACGGGGCGAAGGTCTGCGCCCGCGACAAAAAATCAAAGGAGGCGCTGGGCGGCACATACGACGAGCTCGTGCGCCGCGGCGCGCGCGTCATAGCGGGGGAGGATTACCTTTCCGGCCTTACGGAGGATATAATCTTCAAAACGCCCGGCATGCGCTATGACGTAAAGGAGCTTGCCGATGCAAGGGCGCGGGGCGCGGTCGTAACGAGCGAGATGGAGGTCTTTATGGAGCTTTGCCCCGCGCGTGTGTTCGCCGTGACCGGCTCCGACGGAAAGACCACAACAACGACGCTCATTTATGAGATGCTTAAAAAACAGGGCTTTACATGCCACCTTGGCGGCAATATCGGCGCGCCGCTGCTTCCGAAGATAGCCGAGATAAAAGCGGACGACATGGTGGTTCTGGAGCTTTCGAGCTTCCAGCTCCACACCATGAAAAAGAGCCCCGACGCGGCGCTCATAACGAATCTTACGCCGAACCATCTCGACTACCACAAGTCCATGGACGAATATGTGGACGCAAAGAAGAATATCTACCTTCATCAGAGCGAAAGCGCCCGCCTTGTACTGAACCGGGACAACGACATAACGAACGCCATATACGCCGAAATGAAGGATAAGCGCGAGACGCTGGGCTTTTCAAAAACGCCCCGTGACGAAGACGGCGCGTATCTTGACGGAGAGGATATCGTAATGATTAAAGGCAAAAAAAGAACCCGCGTCATGGCAAAGAGCGACATATACCTCCCCGGCATGCATAACGTGGAGAACTACCTTGCGGCCATTGCCATGGTATGGGGATACGTTTCGCCGGAGAATATCCTTTACACGGCGCAGAACTTCAGGGGCGTTGCCCACAGAATAGAGTTCGTGCGCGAGCTTCACGGAGTGCGCTATTACAACGACTCCATCGCCTCAAGCCCCACAAGGACGCTTGCGGGCCTTAACTCCTTCAATCAGAAGCTTA
>JAFOLN010000116.1 GCA_017419325.1 Clostridia bacterium | reverse complement strand
CTCGCCATCGTGTCCGACGTTTCCGGCACCACCACCGACCCGGTCTTAAAGGCCATGGAGCTTCTGCCCTTAGGCCCCGTTATGATTATAGACACGGCGGGCATTGACGACACGGGCGACCTCGGGCAGCTTCGCATGAAAAAGAGCCGCGATATTTTAAGAAAGACCGACATCGCCGTGCTTGTCGCGGACGCGTCGAGAGGCCTTTCCCCCGCCGACCTTTCGCTTATCGAAGACTTTAAGCGTCTGTCGGTGCCGTATATCGTGGCGCTTAACAAATCCGACCTTCTTGAAAGCCTTCCCGCGCCTAAGGAGGGCGAAATATACGTAAGCGCAAAAAGCGGCGCGAATATTAACGAGCTAAAGGAGCGCATAGCCGCCTTAAAGCCGCAGCAGAAGGACAAGCCGCTCATCGCGGACAAGCTTTCCCCGGGCGACATTGTTATACTCGTGGTGCCCATAGACAAATCGGCGCCGAAGGGCAGGCTCATCCTTCCACAGCAGCAGACGATACGCGACATACTTGCCGCAGGCGCGTGCGCCCTCGTAACCGGCGTGGGCGAGCTTTCGCTTATGCTTTCGTCGCTGAAAGCCCCGCCGCGCATGGTCATAACAGACAGTCAGGCCTTCGCGGAGGTGTCGCGCATAGTGCCGCGCGATGTGCCGCTTTCATCGTTTTCCATACTGTTCGCCCGCTTCAAGGGAGACCTTAAAACGCTGTCGGACGGGGCGCGCGCCTTGAAAGACCTGAAAGACGGGGCGCGGGTTCTCATAAGCGAGGGCTGTACCCATCACCGTCAGTGCGAGGACATAGGCACGGTGAAGCTGCCCGGCTGGATACGCGAATACACGGGGCGCGACATAGAATTTGAGTTCACCTCCGGCGGCGAGTTCCCCGACGACCTGTCGGGATTTTCCCTCATTGTACACTGCGGCGGCTGTATGCTAAACGAGCGGGAAATGAAGCACCGCATCGCGGCGGCGAAGCTTGCGGGAGTGCCGATGACGAATTACGGCACCGCCATTGCCGAGATAAAGGGCATCTTAAAAAGAAGCCTTGAGATCTTCCCGGAGATATGACGTCCGAGGCCGAAAGCGAAAGGATATGAACAAAACAAAGCATATAACGGAGCGCGCCGTCCTGTACGGCGGCGTCCGCATAGTATATACGCTTGAGCGAAAGAGCGTAAAGAACATAAACCTCCGGGTCCGCGCCGACAAAAGCGTATACGTTTCCGCGAACGCACGCGTGCCCGCAAGCGTCTGCGATGAATTTGTGCGCTCCAAGGGCGCGTTCATCCTTGACGCGCAAAGGCGGCTGTCCGCATCGCAGAAAAACGGCGGCGCGAAGAAATACAAGGACGGAGAGGCGTTTTCGCTGCTTGGGCGGACGTACCGCCTTAAGCTTATGAAGGGCGCGCGCGAAGGCGTCTTCACCGACGGCGGTTCGCTCTGCGTCGTCTTGAAGGGCGACGATAAAAAGCGGGCGGCGAAGCTTATCGGCGAGTTTACGGCGGAGCTTTGCCGGGATGTGTTCTCCCGCCTGCTTCGGGCGAGGTATAAGGATTTTTCTTCTTATACAAGCGGGCTTCCCGCCCTTCGCATAAGGCGCATGAAGTCCCGCTGGGGCTCGTGCATCCCCTCAAAGAACGTGATAACGCTGAACTCACGTCTTATAGAAAAGCCCCCGGAGCTTATAGATTACGTAGTGCTCCACGAATACTGCCACTTTGTGCATCCGAACCACTCGAAGGCGTTCCATGCGCTCGTGGCCTCATATATGCCCGACTGGAAAAAAAGAAAGGCGCAGCTTAACGCATAGTGCATTAAGCCGCGCTTTTTCTATTTGGCTTCCGAAACGGAAGCTGCGCTTACCGGGAAAGTAAAATACGTGTCCGGATACGGTTCGTCCGCAAGGGTGAAATGCCACCACTCCGTTTCAAGCGGCACAAAGCCGTGGGACGTCATCGCCTCGCGCAGTATCATTCGGTTATTGTACTGCTCGGGCGTAATGTCCGTATAGTCGGGATGGCTTTTTTCGCCGAAGTAATCGAATGTACCGCCCATGTCCAGCTCCTTGCCCGTGTTCATGTCAAAAAGCGTAAGATCCACGGTGCTGCCCCTGCTGTGCCCGGAGCGCGCAAATATGTAGCCCTGCGGGAAAAGCGTGTCCTTTTCAAGCTCGGGATAAAAATACGGCTTCATAATATCGTCATCCGGGTCCTTTGACCAGCTCACAAAGTTGTCCACCGCCGTCTGCGGACGGTAAGCGTCGAATATTTTAAGGCGGTAGCCCCGAAGCGCAAGGTCATCGCTTACGCCCCTCAGCGCCTGCGCCGCTTCCTTAGTCAGAAGCGCCGTGGGCTCCTCGTATCCGTCTATGCGTCTGCCCACAAAGTTATACGTTGAGTAATACCGTATCTCAAGTATGGCATCGGGCACGACGTCGCTCAGAAGGACGAAATCAGAAGAGTCGTCCGATATTTTTACGCCATCCTGCGCGACGGTGACCGCCGCTTCGGCTTTGTTCTCCGCTTCGCTTTGGGCGGATCTTCCCTCACATCCCGTAATAAAAAGCGCAATAATAACCGCCGCAAGCGTAAGCGCAGCAATCTTCTGCTTCATGTTCATTCCCCCGTATCAGCTTTTTTCTTTTCGGGATATATTATATGACTGCTTTTTTCCCCTTGTCAATTCTCAGAATATTGACCGCCGCCCGCCTTTGGGGTATAATTCCCCGGGGAGGGTTTTTTATGACCGAACGTGTAAAAAGATTAAGAGAGCAGAGCCTCGGCACCGCGGCGCACATCGACATGGAGCGGGCGCGTCTTGAGACCGAGTGCTGCAAGCTTTACGAAGGCACGATGAGCGTGCCCGAGCTTCGGGCCGCCGTGCTTAAATATATAATGGAGCATAAGACGCTTTACTTCGGAGACGAGGAGCTTATCGTGGGAGAAAAGGGCGCGTCCATTCAGATGGCCCCCACATTCCCGGAGCTTTGCTGTCACACCGTGGACGATATGCTCACCATGGACCGCCGCGAGCTTATCTCCTTTAAAGTAACGGACGACGACATTGCGCTTCAGCGCGACGTGATGATTCCCTACTGGGAGAACCGCAGTATGAGAAAAAAGCTTCTCGACGCCATGAGCGACGAGTGGAAGGCCTGCTATGAGGCGGGCATCTTCACCGAATTTATGGAGCAGCGCGGCCCGGGACACACCGTCGGAAGCGAGAAAATATATAAAAAGGGCTTTCTTGACTATAAGGATGATATCAGCGCGGCCATGGACGCGCTCGACTTTGAAAACGACGCGGAGGCGGTCTCCCGCCTTGAACAGCTTCGCGCCATGGACACGGCCTGCGACGCCGTAATAATACTCGGCGAGCGTTACAGAAAGCTCGCGCTTTCCCTTCTTGAAAAAGAGACGAACAAAAAGCGGCGCGAGGAGCTTCAGACCATCGCAGACAACCTCGCGGTGGTGCCCGCGCATAAGCCGGAGACGTTTTATCAGG
>JAFOLN010000016.1 GCA_017419325.1 Clostridia bacterium | reverse complement strand
GGGAGAGCTTAAAAGCGCCCGCCGCGAGGGGCTTCGCGTAATCTGCGTGGGGCATCAGAACCTTTTCAGACACTCCATATTCGACCGGGGCTACGTCATGGAGAACGCCGCCCGCCTTCGCGCCCTCCTTTCGGCATACGGAGTGCGCCTCTTTTTAAGCGGGCATATGCACATACAGCACATAATGAGCGAGGGCGGCATAACGGAGATAGCCACCTCCGCGCTTCCCGTGGGAGCGTGCCGGTACGGCCTTCTTACGGTGATGGGGGACTCGGCAAGCTACGCCGCAAGAAGCGCGGACGTGTCCGCGTGGGCGCATGAGCGCGGCGAGGGGGACATAAACCTTCTTTCCTTCTCCGATTACGCCCGCCGCCGCATGGACGAAAAGACGGCCTCGCAGACGGCGAAGGAGCTTTCGGGAAAGCCCTTCACGGACGGCGAAAAGGAGACCATGACGCGCTTTGCGCAGGAGGCGAACTTCGCCTACTTTTCCGGCGGCATGAAGAACCTGGCCGAGCGCGACCCCCAGGGGCTGGCGGGGGCGCTCTGGGAAAGAAGCGGCACGTTTACGGGACGCTATCTTACGTCGGTCATAAAGGAAGCGGGGCGCGACCACACCCGCGCGACGGTACGCATATAAAAACGGCGCGGCCATAAAGGCCGCGCCGCTTCATGTTTTACGGGAAGTATCAGTAATTCTCCGCGTTTACCTCGAAATAGCTCTGGGGATGAGCGCATACGGGGCAAAGCTCGGGAGCCTTCGTGCCCACTACGATATGACCGCAGTTTCTGCACTCCCAGATCTTTACCTCGCTCTTTTCAAATACCTGCTTCGTCTCCACGTTCTTTAACAGTGCGCGGTAGCGCTCCTCGTGGTGCTTCTCTATTGCCGCAACCATGCGGAACTTTGCCGCAAGCACGGGGAAGCCTTCCTCTTCGGCGGTCTTTGCGAAGCCCTCGTACATATCGGTCCACTCGAAGTTCTCGCCGTCTGCGGCCGCTTCAAGGTTCTCGGCGGTATTGCCGATGCCGTTTAACTCCTTGAACCACATCTTCGCGTGTTCCTTCTCGTTGTCGGCGGTCTTTAAAAAGAGCGCCGCTATCTGCTCATAGCCCTCTTTTTTCGCAACCGACGAATAATAGGTGTACTTGTTTCTCGCCTGGGATTCGCCCGCGAAAGCGGCCTCAAGGTTCTTCTCGGTCTGAGTGCCCGCGTAGGGGTTCTTCGCCTCTGTCTTTATTTCCTCCAGCTTGTCGCCTTTCGCCTTGCATCTGGGGCATACAGCCTCAGCCGCGCTCGGCGCCTCAAAAATCTCGCCGCAAACCTTGCACTTGAATTTTGCCATGTTTTTTTCCTCCCTTTTATCTGTTTTTATTATTTCTTACTTTTTACTTTTCCAGCTTCTTTATGCCCGTTTCTATCCTCTTAAGCGTTTCCTCCCTGCCGAGAAGATACGCAAGCTCAACGCCTCCGCCGGGGGTCACGGCCTTGCCGGAAACGGCGGTGCGAAGCGGCCACAGAATCTGACCGTTCTTTACGCCCTTCTTTTCAACGAGCGCCATCATCGCATCATGTATGGCGGTTATGCTCCATTCGGACAGTCCCGACAGCACGGGCAGTATCTCCTTCAGCGCCTCAAGGGAGCTTTCCGGCGTCGTCTTCATCTTCTTATGGACGAACATCCCTACGTCGTAGTCGGGCAGCTCGTTTAAAAAGTCGGACTGCTCGATAACATCCGTAAGCTTCGTCGTGCGCTTCTGAAGGAGCGTTGAAAGCGTGTATATATCGAGGTTCTTGTCGTTTAAGAACTCCGACAGGCGGTCCTTTACGAGAGCGTAGAACTCATCGGGCGACAGCGCCTTTATATACTCGCCGTTAAGCCACTCCAGCTTCGCCGGGTCGAATATGGCGGGCGACTTCGATATGCCCGACACGGAGAACGCCTCCACAAGCTCGGGAAGCGAGAACTTTTCCCTCTCGCCGCCCGGCGACCAGCCGAGAAGCGCGATGTAATTGAGTATCGCGTCGCTTAAATACCCTTTCTCTATAAGATCTTCGTACGACGCGTCGCCGTTACGCTTGCTCAGCTTGTTCTGCGCGTCCTTCATAACGGGCGGACAGTGAACGTACTTCGGAATGTCCCAGCCGAAGGCGGAGTATAAAAGATTATACTTCGGCGTGGAGGAAAGGTACTCCGAGCCGCGTATTATATGGGTTATGCCCATGAGATGGTCGTCTATTACGTTTGCGAAGTTGTAGGTGGGGAAGCCGTCGCTCTTTATGAGTATCTGATCCTCTATTTCGTCGTTGTCAACGGTGATGGTGCCGTATACCTCGTCGGTAAACGAGGTGGAGCCGCCGTCGGGAATCTTCTGGCGGATGACGAAGGGCTTTCCCGCGTCGAGGTTCGCCTGCACCTCCTCGGGGCTCAGCTTAAGGCAGCGGCGGTCGTATTTCATCGCGCCCTTGTTGTCGTGGCCGTGGGGATGCTCCTCCTCGTCCTTGCCGCAGAAGCAGTAGTAGGCGTGGCCGCGTTTGATGAGCTCCTTTGCGTATTCCATGTAAAGGCCCATGCGCTCCGACTGAACGTAGGGGCCGTAGTCGCCGCCCACGTCGGGGCCCTCGTCGTGCTTTAAGCCCGTTTCCTTCAAGGTCTTGTATATAACGTCTACCGCGCCCTCTATGAACCTGCCGCGGTCGGTGTCCTCAATTCTCAGTATAAAGCTGCCCTTGTCCTTTTTCGCAATGAGATATGCGTAAAGTGCGGTGCGTAAGTTTCCCACATGCATATATCCCGTGGGACTGGGCGCAAAGCGCGTGCGCGTCTGCATAATGATAGCCCTCCTTGATGATTCTTTGTAGCTCTTATTAGATTGTACCATATATGCGGCGCATAATCAAATGAAAGTTGCGGTTTTTCGCCTCGACCCGGCGAGGGGATTTTTAAGCCTTCCCCGCCCGGCGGAACGCACGCCCTTCCAAAGCCTTCCCCTTTGGAACCACCCCAAAAAATCCGCTGCGCGTATTTTCCGGGGACCCCGGGCGTACCAAAAGTCTTGAGAGACTGCCGCCTCTCAAACTCTCCGCTCCCTCGCTCTCGGGGACGCTGTCCGCGCCCCTTTCCGCGAGGCGTTACTTAATGCAAACTTAAAACGCGCCATTTATAGTCGGCATGAGGGCGCTCCTTCAGGTCTTCGAAGCGATTCACAATGAGGCATCATTCGGGCAACTTACAGCCCCACCAGCGCTCCGCGGCCGAGCCGCTCCGGGTGCCGGGTGCCCGCTGGGGGTTATGCGGGCTTTAGCAAGTAGCTTTTTATTTGCGGAAAGCCTTGTTTTCACCTTTAACAACATTTCTTTTTTGAAACCCGTTTCTGTAAAGAAAAGAGATTCTTCGGCG